>NZ_JBVJWV010000004.1:42549-85734 GCF_055602105.1 Streptomyces sp. NPDC037421 | reverse complement strand
TGGCTGTCAGGAATCGCGGGTACCCCCTCCCCCCCACTACCCCCCCCCTGCCCCCCGTCGCCCCCCGCCCCCCCCTCCCCCTCCCCCCGGCCCCCCCCCCCCCCCTCCGGTACGACTGGTTCAGCTCTTGTCGGCCTCCGCGGCCTTCGTGAGGCTGGTCGGCTTCTTCGCCTCGGCGTCCGCGACGGGCTCGGCGTCGGCCTTGGCGTCCGCACCCGCCGGGACGGCCTTCGCCTCCGCACCCCCCGGGACGGCCTTGGCGTCGGCCGCGGCCTCCTTCGGCTCGCCCGGGACGGCCTTGGCGTCCGCACCGGCCGGGACGGCGCCCGCACCCTCACCGGAACCGCCGGAGGCGACCGGCTCGACGACCGGCTCCCGCCCCGGCCGCAGCTTCGCCGAGAGCACGAAGTACACCACCGCGAGCACGAAGACCACGATCGCGGTCCACACGTTCAGCCGCAGGCCCAGGATGTGGTGCGCCTCGTCGACGCGCATGTACTCGATCCACACGCGCCCGGAGCAGTACGCCGCCACGTACAGGGCGAACGCCCGCCCGTGCCCCAGCTTGAAGCGCCGGTCGGCCCAGATGACCAGGGCGGCCACGCCCAGGCACCACAGGGACTCGTAGAGGAAGGTCGGGTGGTAGGTCCCGGCCACCCGGTTCGGGCCCTCGCTGATCTTCAGCGCCCACGGCAGGTCGGTCGCGCGGCCGTACAGCTCCTGGTTGAACCAGTTGCCCCAGCGTCCGCAGGCCTGGGCGATGGCGATGCCCGGGGCGAGCGCGTCGGCCCAGGCGGGCAGCGGGATGCCGCGCAGCCGGCAGCCGATCCAGGCGCCGACCGCGCCGAGCGCGATCGCGCCCCAGATGCCGAGGCCGCCCTCCCAGATCTTGAAGGCGTCGACCCAGTCCCGGCCCTCGCCGAAGTAGAGCTGGTAGTCGGTGATCACGTGGTAGAGGCGACCGCCGACCAGGCCGAAGGGCACCGCCCACACGGCGATGTCCGCGACCGTGCCCGGCTTTCCGCCGCGCGCGATCCACCGCTTGTTGCCGAGCCAGACGGCGACGAAGACGCCGATGATGATGCAGAACGCGTAGCCGCGCAGCGGGATCGGTCCGAGATGGATCACGCCGGTCGACGGGCTGGGGATGTAAGCAAGGTCCATGGCAGACCTGACGCTACCCTGCCGGGCGGTGCGCACCGCAACCCGCCCGGCAAGCTGAAACCAAAACCACACATGGCGGGGCCGCCCCGGTCAGCCTCCCGACCCCGCGCGGGAGCCGGAAGCGGAACCGGAGCCGGCGGCCGGGGCGCCCTTGGTGCCGCTCTTGGAACCGCCGTTCCCGGAGGCGGAGGCGGAGGGGGACGCCGACGGTGACGGGGCGGTCTTGCCGGCCGTGCCCTCGACCTTCTCCTTCAGCTTCTGCGGGGTCAGCGGGTTCGCCTGGTCGGAGAAGATGTCCTTGCCGTCGAGCAGCACGGTGGGGGTGCCCCGGAACTTTCCGGCGAGGAAGGCCTCGTGCGACTTGCCCACCCAGCTGTTGTGGGTGCCGTCCTCCACGCAGGAGCGGAAGGCGGGGGTGTCCAGCCCGTCGACCTTGCCCGCCAGCTCCAGCAGCTTGGCGTTCTTGCCGAAGGCGTCGTCGGTCTCCGGCGGCTGGTTCTGGAAGAGGACGTCGTGGTAGGCGGAGAACTTGCCGGCGTCCTGGGAGCAGGCGGCGGCGTTCGCCCCCTTCAGGGAGCCGGTGCCGCCCATGTTCCCGTCGATCAGGGTGACCAGGTGGTACTCGACCTTGAGCAGCCCCTTGGCCTCCAGGTCGTGGATGGTGGTGCGGTAGTTGTCCTCGAAGGCCTTGCAGGCGGGGCAGCGGAAGTCCTCCCACACCGTGAGGGTGGACTTGGCCTCGTTCTTGCCCGTCTGGATGGCGAGCGCGTCCTTGCCGGTGGCTCCGGAGGGCGCGGCCACCGGGCCGGCCTTGGCGGACTTGTCGCCCTTGCCGGTGTTGGCCGCGATCACGCCGACGACGGCGGCCAGGCCGAGCACGCCGACGACGGCTCCGGCGACCAGGAGGGTCCGCCGGCGCCTGTCCCGGGCCTTCTGCCGCTCGCGCTCCTCCTGGAGTCGCTCCCGGGCCGATCGTTTCGTCGCATCGCGGTTCGCACCGTCGTTCTTCTCGCTCACGTTCGGCCAAACGAAGCGGGGAGGCACTCGCGTGCCTCCCCGCTGCCGAATCCACCCGATCGGGCTACAGAACCTCGTCCTGGACCCGGTCGCGGGTCAGGACCTGCGTACGCCTTCCGCAAGCTCGCCCGCCAGTGCCCGCACGGCCGACAGGCCCGCCGGCAGGTCCGGGGCGTCCAGGAGCAGCTTCACGAAGGCCGAGCCGACGATCACACCGTCGGCGAAGCCGGCGACCTGTTTGGCCTGTACGGCGTTGGAGACGCCCAGGCCCACGCAGACCGGGAGGTCGGTGGTCGTGCGGGTGCGGCGCACCAGATCCTGGGCCTCGTTGCCGACGGACTCGCGGGTGCCGGTGACGCCCATGAGGGAGGCGGCGTAGACGAAGCCGGAGCCGGCGGCGGTGATGGTCGCCAGGCGCTCGTCCTTGCTGCTGGGGGCCACGACGAAGACGGTCGCCAGACCGTGCTTGGCGGCGTGCTCCCGCCACAGCGCGGACTCCTGGACCGGCAGGTCGGGCAGGATGCATCCCGCGCCGCCGGCGGCGGCCAGCTCTGCGGTGAACCGCTCGACGCCGTAGCGGTCGATGGGGTTCCAGTACGTCATCACCAGGATCGGGACCCCGGTGGCCTCGAAGGCCTCGCGGACGGTGCGCAGCACGTCGGCGATCTTGACGCCGCCGCGCAGGGCGATGTCGTCGGCGGTCTGGATGACGGCGCCGTCCAGGACCGGGTCACTGTGCGGCAGGCCGATCTCGACGACGTCGGCGCCGCCCGCGATGACCGCCTTGACGGCCTCGATGCCGCCGTCGACGGTCGGGAAGCCGGCCGGGAGGTAGGCGACGAGGGCGGCGCGGTCCTCGGACTTGGCCTTGGCGAGGGTCGCGCTCAGCAGTTCGATGTTGCCCTGGTTGCTCACTTGTTCTCCCCCTCGGGCTCCGTGCCGTCGTACAGCCCGAAGTAGCGGGCGGCCGTGTCCATGTCCTTGTCGCCGCGGCCGGACAGGTTGACGACGATGAGGCCGTCCTTGCCCAGCTCCTTGCCCAGGTCGAGGGCGCCCGCGAGGGCGTGTGCCGACTCGATGGCCGGGATGATGCCCTCGGTGCGCGACAGCAGGCGCAGGGCCTGCATGGCGGCGTCGTCGGTGACCGCGCGGTACTCGCCGCGGCCGGTGTCCTTGAGGTAGGAGTGCTCGGGACCGATGCCGGGGTAGTCCAGGCCGGCGGAGATGGAGTAGGGCTCGGTGATCTGGCCCTCCTCGTCCTGGAGGACGTAGCTGCGGGAGCCGTGCAGGATGCCGGGCTCGCCCGCGGTGAGGGTGGCGGCGTGCTCGCCGGTCTCCACTCCGTGTCCGGCGGGCTCGAAGCCGACCAGGCGGACGTCCGCGTCGGGGATGAAGGCGTGGAAGAGGCCGATGGCGTTGGAGCCGCCGCCGACGCAGGCGGCGACGGCGTCGGGGAGCCGGCCGGCGCGCTCGATGATCTGGCGGCGGGCCTCGACGCCGATGACGCGGTGGAAGTCGCGGACCATGGCCGGGAAGGGGTGGGGGCCGGCGACGGTGCCGAAGAGGTAGTGGGTCTGGTCCACGTTGGCGACCCAGTCGCGGAACGCCTCGTTGATGGCGTCCTTGAGGGTCCGGGAGCCGGACTTCACGGCGATGACCTCGGCACCGAGCATGCGCATGCGGGCCACGTTGAGGGCCTGGCGCTGGGTGTCGATCTCGCCCATGTAGATGGTGCAGTCGAGGCCGAAGAGGGCGCAGGCGGTGGCGGTGGCCACGCCGTGCTGGCCGGCGCCGGTCTCGGCGATGACGCGGGTCTTGCCCATGCGCTTGGTGAGCAGCGCCTGGCCCAGCACGTTGTTGATCTTGTGCGAGCCGGTGTGGTTGAGGTCCTCGCGCTTGAGGAAGATCCGGGCGCCGCCGGCGTGCTCGGCGAACCGGGGCACCTCGGTCAGGGCACTGGGCCGGCCGGTGTAGTTGACCATGAGGTCGTTGAGCTCGGCGGCGAAGGCCGGGTCGCCCTTGGCCTTCTCGTACTCGACGGCGACCTCGTCCACGGCGGCGACGAGGGCCTCCGGGATGAACTTGCCGCCGAAGTCACCGAAGTAGCCCTCGGTGTTGGGGACGTGACCCTCCGGGTCCGGGATGAAGAACGAGCTGGTGGACATGTGCCACTACTCCTACGGGTACGGAATGCGAGGTTTCGCTCGACGCGGGCTGGATGCACCGTATTGCGCCGCCGGTCCACGGCCCGCGCACCCCGCTGGGAGGGTGGGAGCGTGCGGACGGGACGGCCCGCGCCCACGAGGGGGCGGGGCCGTACGAGGGGCCCTCGGCCGGCACCTCAGGGGTACCGGGCCGGGAGGGCCGCCGTTACGGCGCGACCGCGCCGCGCCATCGCATGCCGTTGACCTGTCCGGGCTCGGACCCGATCACGTAGCGCACCCGCCTGCCGTGCACGCGGCGGGCCGGGGCGCGGCAGCCGCGGGGGCGGCAGCCGCGCGCCAGCGGCGCGTGCGCCGTCGGCACGCCGGCCGGGCCGTGGCCCGGGCGGGTGCGGACGGAGGAGGAGGGAGGCATGGGAGTGGTCAGCTCCGCCCGTGCCGCAGGGCGGGGTGGGCGCCGGCGGCGACGAGGTCGGCCACGGCCGCCTTCGGGTCGCGGCCGGTGACCAGGGACTCGCCGACGAGGACGGCGTCGGCGCCCTCGTTGGCGTAGGCGATCAGGTCGTGGGGTCCGCGGATGCCGGACTCGGCGACCTTCACGATGTGGGGCGGGATCTCGCCGACGACCCGCTCGAAGGTGGAGCGGTCGACCTTGAGGTCCTTCAGGTTGCGCGCGTTGACGCCGATGATCTTGGCGCCGGCGGCGACGGCACGCTCGATCTCCTCCTCGTCGTGCACCTCGACGAGCGGGGTGAGGCCGATGGACTCGGCCCGCTCGATGAGGGAGACCAGGGCCTCCTGCTCCAGGGCCGCGACGATCAGCAGCACGAGGTCGGCGCCGTAGGCACGGGCCTCCCACAGCTGGTACGCCGTGACGATGAAGTCCTTGCGCAGGATCGGGATGTCCACGCGGGCGCGGACGGCCTCCAGGTCGGCGAGCGAGCCGCCGAAGCGGCGCTGCTCTGTGAGGACGGAGATGACCGCCGCCCCGCCTGCCTCGTAATCGGCGGCGAGCCCGGCCGGATCCGCGATCGCGGCCAGCGCGCCCTTGGAGGGGCTGGAGCGCTTGACCTCGCAGATCACCTTGACGCCGTCGCCACGCAGGGCGGCGACGCCGTCCTTGGCCTGGGGCGCCTTGGCGGCACGCTCCTTGAGCTCGTCGAGGCTCACGCGGGCCTGCCGTTCGGCAAGGTCTTCGCGGACCCCTTCGATGATCTCGTCGAGCACACTCACGCGAGCGGCCCCCTTCCGGGTTGATGACGGTCGGCCGCCTTGCAGACACGTTCCACTGCAAGGTCAGCACTCAAATGGTATCCGCAGGTCGCCGAGGCCTCCGCACGGACTTCTCGGTTTCCCAGGGACTGGACACTCGGAATATGGCCTTCCCGTAGTTCCCGCAAGGCCTCCGCCGGGGTCAGGGAGCCAGGGCGGAACCGAACGGGAGGTTCCGGACAATCGAGAACACCAGCACCAGGGACCCGATGCCCCACCACCAGGCCGGCCGCAGGGCGATCCGGGGGACCGGGCCGCCGCGGAAGGCCCGCAGCAGCCACAGGGCCGTGAAGGCGGCGAAGACGAGGTAGCCGGCCACCGCCACGGCGTTGGCGCCCAGCGCCGCCGCCAGGTCGCCGGTGGCGAAGGCGTGCGCACTGCGCAGCCCGCCGCAGCCGGGGCACAGCACCCCGGTCAGCCGGAACAGCGGGCAGACCGGATAGTGCCCCGGTTCGCCCGGGTCCACTGCGCCCACGTACGCGAACGCCGCCACCGCCCCGGCCAGGGTCAGCACGGGGGCGGCCAGCCGCCGGGCCCTGGAGGCCCGTACGGGCACCCGGGCGGACGGCAGCGGCTCCCAGGGGCCCGCGTGCGGGGCGTCGGTACGAGAGGCGTCCACCCGCTGATTCTCTCCGCTCATGACAAAAGGCGCAGCCCGACGGGGCCGCGCCTTTCGAACAGCGGACCGGCAGACCCGCGGGATCGCGCTCAGACCTTGGCGGGAACCCGGTTGGCCGCGATGACCTCGGCGAGGTCGCGGTGGGGGGCCTTCGGCGCGCCCATGCCGGCGGCCCGCATCGCCATGCCGACCACACCGCCGAGCGCTACGACGACCAGGCCCGCCCAGAACCCGAGCGGGTTCGCCAGCACCATGAAGGCGCCGGATACGCAGAAACCGATGAAGGCGATGACGACACCGGTCCAGGCGGCCGGGGTGTGTCCGTGGCTCGTGCCCGCCATGAGTTGCTCCTCGTTGCTCTGTCTCGCGTGCGGTGCCGCACGCTCGCTGTCATTGTCCCGCACGACGCCGCCGGTTTCTCCAGTGGGTGGCGGTCTCCGGCGGCCCCGTCTAGCGGGTGGGGTCCTCGCCGCGGTCCAGCGCCTTCCACAGGTCCTCCGGCCGGTCCGGGTCCACCGGGGCCGGGGTGCGCCCGCGGGGGCTCCCGTCGCGCTCGTAGCGGCCCCCCATCGCGGGCCAGCTGCGGCCGAAGCGCAGCGCGAGCAGTCCCGCGAGCAGGATCAGGGCAGCGCCGGAGGCGGTGACGTACGGCCACGCCGTATGGGTCAGCTCCACCACCCGGGCGGCGGTGTCGGCGGTCGCGGTGGCGGCCCGCTCGTCCAGCGCGCGCCGGTCGTCGGCGGCGGCCACCGCGGCCAGGGCGGCGCCCAGGCCGCTCAGCGCGAGCAGGCCGGAGACCAGCAGCCGCCCCCGGCCCCGTACGGCGAACACCGCGACCAGGGCCGCGAGGCCGACGATGGCCAGGGCCGCCGGAAGGCCCGTGACGGCCCGCCCGTCCGCGGTCAGGGGAAGGGTCCCGCCCCCGATGGAGGCGCTGCCCCGGGCCCAGGTGCGGCCGGAGGCGAGCAGGACGACGGTGGCGCCGAGCGCGCCGAGCAGCAGGGCGACGGCCACGGTGCGGCGGCCGGTGCTGCTCTCGGGGGCCTCGGCCTCGCTGGGGGGGTGGGGTACGGCACTCACGTACCCCACTATCCCTTACGGCCTCAGGCGCGGTGGAGGCGGTTCGCCGCTCCGACGGCGCGGAGCACGGCCGCCGCCTTGTTGCGGCACTCGCGGTCCTCCAGCTCGGGCACCGAGTCCGCGACCACGCCCGCCCCGGCCTGCACGTACGCCGTGCCGTCGCGCAGCAGCGCGGTGCGGATGGCGATGGCCGTGTCGGAGTCCCCCGCGAAGTCGAGGTAGCCGACGCAGCCGCCGTACAGGCCGCGGCGGGAGGGCTCCAGTTCCTCGATGATCTGCATGGCGCGCGGCTTGGGCGCACCCGACAGGGTGCCGGCGGGGAAGCAGGCGGTGAGCACGTCGAAGGCGGTCTTGCCCTCGGCGACGCGCCCGGTGACGGTGGAGACGATGTGCATGACGTGCGAGTAGCGCTCGATGCTCATGAAGTCGACGACCTCGACGGAGCCCGGCTCGCACACCCGGCCCAGGTCGTTGCGGCCGAGGTCGACGAGCATCAGGTGCTCGGCGCGCTCCTTGGGGTCGGCCAGCAGCTCCTCGGCGAGGTCGTTGTCCTCCTGCGGGGTCGCGCCCCGGTGCCGGGTGCCCGCGATCGGGTGGACCATGGCCCGGCCGTCCTCGACCTTGACCAGCGCCTCGGGGCTGGACCCGACCACGTCGAAGCCGTTCTCGAAGCGGAAGAGGTACATGTACGGGGACGGGTTGGTGGCCCGCAGCACCCGGTAGACGTCCAGGGCGGAGGCCTGGCAGGGGGTCTCGAACCGCTGCGAGGGCACCACCTGGAAGGCCTCGCCGGCCCGGATGCGCTCCTTCACGTCCTCGACGGCCGCCTGGTACTTCTCGCCGCCCCACAGGGCGTCGAAGGGCGGCAGCTCGGACTCCGGGAGCGCGGCGGGCGCGTAGGGCGCGGGCCGCGCGAGGTCGGCCTCCATCGCGTCGAGGCGGGCGACCGCGTCCGCGTGGGCCTCGTCGGCGCCGGTGTCGAGTGCGTTGTGGTTGATCGCGTTGGCGATGAGCAGGACCGTGCCGTCCCAGTGGTCCAGGACCGCCAGGTCGGAGGTGAGGAGCATGGTCAGCTCGGGGAGCTCCAGGTCGTCCTCGGCGTGGTCGCCGATGCGCTCCAGGCGGCGGACGATGTCGTAGCCCAGGTAGCCCACCATGCCGCCGGTGAAGGGCGGCATGCCGCCCGCGAGGTCGCGGGGGGTGTGCAGGGCCTCGACGGTGGCGCGCAGGGCGTCGAGGGGGTCGCCGTCGACCGGGACGCCGACGGGCGGGGTGCCGATCCAGTGCGCCTGCCCGTCCTTGACGGTGAGGGTGGAGTCGCTGCGGACGCCGACGAAGGAGTAGCGGGACCAGGAGCGGCCGTTCTCGGCGGATTCCAGCAGGAAGGTGCCGGGGCGTTCGGCGGCCAGCTTCCGGTAGAGCCCGACGGGGGTGTCCCCGTCGGCCAGCAGCCTGCGGCTCACGGGGATGACGCGGCGGTCGGCCGCGAGCTTGCGGAACGTCTCGAGATCCATGGGGTGGGACCCTAACTGGCTAGCTGGCGTCGCTGAAAAGGACATCGTCGTCGAAGCAGGTGCGGGCGCCGGTGTGGCAGGCGGCGCCGACCTGGTCGACCTTGACGAGCACGGTGTCCGCGTCGCAGTCGAGGGCGACGGACTTCACGTACTGGAAGTGGCCGGAGGTGTCCCCCTTGACCCAGTACTCCTGGCGGCTGCGGGACCAGTAGGTGCAGCGGCCGGTGGTGAGGGTGCGGTGCAGGGCCTCGTCGTCCATCCAGCCGAGCATGAGCACCTCACCGGTGTCGTACTGCTGGGCGATGGCCGGGACCAGGCCGTCCGGGGAGCGCTTGAGGCGGGCGGCGACGGCGGGGTCGAGGGAGGACGTACTCATGGGCCCCATTGTGCCGGGCGGAAGGACCTGTTACGGATCACCGTCCGCCTGATGGGCAGCCGCGCGGCGGGGCGCGGCCGTAGGCTGGCCCGCATGTCTACCCATGCGAAGCGTGAACGCCTGCTGCTGGCGGACCTTCTGGAGGCGGCGGGACCGGAGGCGCCGACCCTGTGCGACGGCTGGACCTGCCGGGACCTGGCGGCGCACGTCGTGGTGCGCGAGCGCCGTCCGGACGCGGCGGGCGGGCTGCTGCTGAACGTGCTGAAGGACCGCCTCGACCGGGCGATGGCCGAGTACACGGCCAAGCCGTACGAGGAGCTCATCCAGCTGATCCGCACCGGCCCGCCGAAGCTGTCCGTGTACGCGCTGAAGCAGATCGACGAGGCGGCGAACGCGGTGGAGTTCTACGTCCACGCGGAGGACGTGCGGCGCGCGCAGCCGGACTGGTCGCCGCGGACCCTGGACCCGGTGTTCTCGGACGCGCTCTGGTCCCGGCTGGAGAAGCTGGCCCGGCTGACGGGCCGCCGCTCGCCGGTGGGCCTGGTGCTGCGCCGCCCGGACGGGCGCACGGCGGTGGCGCACAAGGGCGTACCGGTGGTGACGGTGACCGGGGAGCCGGGTGAGCTGACGCTGTTCTGCTTCGGCCGGCAGAGCTCGGCCGCGGTGGAGCTGGACGGCGAGAAGGAGGCCGTGGCGAAGCTGACGGTGGCCCAGCTGGGCATCTGAGGCGCACCCGCCGACGGGGCCCGGCCGGGCCCCGTCGGCGTGGCGGCTCAGCGGACCGGGTGGCCGGCTTCGCGCAGGGCTTCCTTGACCTGGCCGATGCGCAGGTCGCCGAAGTGGAACACCGAGGCGGCGAGGACCGCGTCGGCGCCCGCGCCGATGGCGGGCGCGAAGTGCTCCAGCTTGCCGGCGCCGCCCGAGGCGATCACCGGGACGGTGACGTGCCGGCGCACGGCGGCGATCATCTCGGTGTCGTAGCCGTCCTTGGTGCCGTCGGCGTCCATGGAGTTCAACAGGATCTCCCCGGCGCCCAGTTCGGCCGCGCGGTGCGCCCACTCGACGGCGTCGATGCCGGTGCCCCGGCGGCCGCCGTGGGTGGTGACCTCGAAGGAGCCGGTCCCGGTGCGGCGGGCGTCGACCGACAGCACGAGGACCTGGCGGCCGAAGCGCTCGGCGATCTCCTGGATCAGCTCGGGCCGGGCG
Source organism: Streptomyces sp. NPDC037421 (assembly GCF_055602105.1). Lineage (NCBI taxonomy): Bacteria > Bacillati > Actinomycetota > Actinomycetes > Kitasatosporales > Streptomycetaceae > Streptomyces > Streptomyces sp. NPDC037421. Next base: position 75,324 of record NZ_JBVJWV010000004.1, on the reverse strand, counting down.
ATGGCGGCGGTGTTGACGCCCACCTTGTCGGCGCCGGCCCGCAGCAGCCTGTCGACGTCGTCGGCCGTGCGGACGCCGCCGCCGACCGTGAGCGGGATGAACACCTGTTCGGCGGTGCGCCGGACCACGTCGTAGGTGGTCTCGCGGTTGCCGGAGGAGGCGGTGATGTCGAGGAAGGTCAGCTCGTCGGCGCCCTCGGCGTCGTAGAGCTTGGCCATCTCGACCGGGTCGCCGGCGTCGCGCAGGTTCTGGAAGTTGACGCCCTTGACGACCCGGCCGTTGTCCACGTCCAGGCAGGGGATCACTCGTACGGCGAGGGTCATCGCGCGACCTCCTTGAAGGCCTCGACCTCCACCTCGACGACCATGTTCGGCTCGACGAAGCCGGAGACGATGATCATGGAGGCGGCGGGGCGGACGGCGTCGAAGAGGGTCTTGTGGGCGCGGCCCACCTCTTCCACGTCCCGGGCGTGGGTGAGGTACATCCGGGTGCGGACCACGTCCTCGGCGCCCAGGCCGGCCTCGGCGAGCGCCTTGAAGGCGACCTCGAAGGCCTTCACCGTCTGGTCGTACGGGCCGCCCGCGTCGGCCCCGGTGCAGCCGGACACCAGCACCAGGCCGTTGGGCAGGGCAACGGCGCGGGAGTAGCCGATCACGTCCTCGTAGGGGCCGCCGGAGGAGATCCGGCGTACGTCGGAGGAACTCATGCGCGCACCGCCTCCAGGGCCTCTTCCAGGGTGAAGGCCTTGGCGTACAGGGCCTTGCCGACGATGGCGCCCTCGACGCCCAGGGGGACCAGCTCGGACAGGGCCCGCAGGTCGTCCAGGGAAGACACGCCGCCGGAGGCGACGACGGGCCGGTCGGTGGCGGCGCAGACGTTCCGCAGCAGCTCCAGGTTGGGGCCGGTCAGCGTGCCGTCCTTGCCGATGTCGGTGACGACGTAGCGGGCGCAGCCCTCGGAGTCCAGGCGGGCGAGGGTCTCGTAGAGGTCGCCGCCCTCGCTGGTCCAGCCCCGGCCCTTGAGGGTGGTGCCGCGCACGTCGAGGCCGATGGCGATCTTGTCGCCGTGCTCGGCGATGGCCTTGGCGGCCCACTCGGGGGTCTCCAGGGCGGCGGTGCCGAGGTTGACGCGGGTGCAGCCGGTGGCGAGGGCCGCGGCGAGCGAGGCGTCGTCGCGGATGCCGCCGGACAGCTCGACCTTGATGTCCATGGCGCGGGTGATCTCGGCGACCAGGGCGCGGTTGTCGCCGGTCCCGAAGGCGGCGTCCAGGTCGACGAGGTGCAGCCACTCGGCGCCGGAGGCCTGCCAGGCGAGGGCCGCCTCCAGCGGGGAGCCGTAGGAGGTCTCGCTGCCCGACACGCCGTGCACGAGGCGTACGGCCTGGCCGTCGCGGACGTCGACCGCGGGAAGCAGTTCAAGCGTGTTCGGCATCAGAGGGTCTCGATCCAGTTGGTGAGGAGCTGGGCTCCGGCGTCGCCGGACTTCTCGGGGTGGAACTGGGTGGCCCACAGGGCGCCGTTCTCCACCGCCGCCACGAACCGCTCGCCGTGGGTGGCCCAGGTGACCCTGGGGCCCCTGATCCTGGGGTTGGTGACCTCCAGCGACCAGTCGTGGGCCGCGTAGGAGTGCACGAAGTAGAAGCGGGCGTCGGCGTCCAGCCCGGCGAAGGCCTGGCTGTCGGCCGGGGCCTCGACGGTGTTCCAGCCCATGTGCGGGACGACGGGCGCCTTCAGCGGGCCGACCGTGCCGGGCCACTCGTCGAGGCCCTCGGTCTCCACGCCGTGCTCGATGCCGCGCTCGAAGAGGATCTGCATGCCGACGCAGATGCCCATGACGGGGCGCCCGCCGGACAGCCGGCGGCCGATGATCCAGTCGCCGCGCGCGTCCTTGAGGCCCTTCATGCAAGCGGAGAAGGCGCCGACACCGGGGACGAGGAGCCCGTCGGCGTCCATGGCCTTGTCGTAGTCGCGGGTGATCTCGACGTCCGCGCCGACGCGCGCGAGGGCGCGCTCGGCGGAGCGGATGTTGCCGAAGCCGTAGTCGAAGACCACGACGTTCTTCTTGGCGCTCATTCCCAAATCCCCTGGATTCGCAGGATCCCCGCGGCCAGGCACATCACGGAGCCGAGGGCGAGCAGAATGATCACCGATTTCGGCATCTTCTGCTTCTGGAAGGAGTAGACGCCCCCGGCCAGGAACAGGCCGAGGACGATCAGGATGGTGTTCAGGCCGTTCACGGCTAGAGGGCGCCCTTCGTCGAGGGCAGGATGCCGGCGGCGCGCGGGTCGAACTCGGCGGCGTAGCGCAGGGCCCGGGCGAGGGCCTTGAACTGGCACTCCACGATGTGGTGGGCGTTGCGGCCGTACGGGACGTGGATGTGCAGCGCGATCTGGGCCTGCGCGACGAAGGACTCGAAGATGTGCCGGGTCATCGTCGTGTCGTACTCGCCGATCATCGGCGCCATGTTCTCGGGCTCGGTGTGCACGAGGTAGGGGCGGCCGGAGAGGTCGACGGTCACCTGGGCCAGGGACTCGTCCAGCGGGACGGTGCAGTTGCCGAAGCGGTAGATGCCCACCTTGTCGCCGAGGGCCTGCTTGAAGGCGGCGCCCAGCGCGAGGGCGGTGTCCTCGATGGTGTGGTGGCTGTCGATGTGCAGGTCGCCGTCCGTCTTGACCGTGAGGTCGAAGAGGCCGTGGCGGCCGAGCTGGTCGAGCATGTGGTCGTAGAAGCCGACACCCGTCGAGACGTCGACCTTGCCGGTGCCGTCGAGGTCTATCTCGACGAGGACCGTGGTCTCCTTCGTGGTGCGCTCGACCCGTCCGATGCGGCTCATGCCTGCTGCTCCTTCTTCAGTGCGCGAACCGCTTCCAGGAACGCGTCGTTCTCGGCCGGCGTGCCGGCGGTGACCCGCAGCCGGCCCGGTACGCCGTTGTCCCGGACCAGGACGCCCTGGTCGAGGATCTTCTGCCATGCGGTGTGGGAGTCCTCGAACCTGCCGAACTGGATGAAGTTCGCGTCGGACTCGGTGACCTCGTAGCCGATGGCCCGCAGCTCGGTGACGAGGCGGTCCCGTTCGGCCTTGAGCTGCTCGACGTAGCCGAGCAGGGTGTCGGTGTGCTCCAGCGCGGCCAGCGCGGTCGCCTGGGTGACGGCGGACAGGTGGTACGGCAGGCGTACGAGCTGCACGGCGTCGACGACGGCGGGGTGCGCGGCCAGGTAGCCCAGGCGCAGGCCCGCGGCGCCGAAGGCCTTGGACATGGTCCGGGAGACCACCAGGTTGGGGCGGCCCTCGATCAGCGGGAGGAGGGAGTCGCGGTGGGAGAACTCCACGTAGGCCTCGTCGACGACGACCAGCGAGGGCTTGGCGGCCTGCGCGGCCTCGTAGAGGGCGAGGACCGTCTCCGCCTCGACCGCGGTACCCGTGGGGTTGTTGGGCGAGGTGATGAAGACGACGTCGGGGGTGTGCTCGGCGATGGCCCGCTCCGCCGCCTCCACGTCGATGGTGAAGTCCTCACGGCGCGGGCCGGAGATCCACCCCGTGCCGGTGCCGCGCGCGATGAGCGCGTGCATCGAGTACGAGGGCTCGAAGCCGATGGCCGTGCGCCCGGGGCCGCCGAAGGTCTGGAGCAGCTGCTGGATGACCTCGTTGGAGCCGTTGGCGGCCCAGACGTTCTCCTTGGCGACGGGGTGCTTGCCCGTGCGGGTGAGGTAGGCGGCCAGCTGGGTGCGCAGCTCGACCGCGTCCCGGTCGGGGTAGCGGTTGAGGGTGCGGGCGGCGTCGGCGACGCGCTCGGCGATGCGCCGGACGAGCGGCTCGGGCAGCTCGTACGGGTTCTCGTTGGTGTTCAGCTGGACGGGCACGTCGAGCTGCGGGGCGCCGTAGGGCGTCTTGCCGCGGAGCTCGTCCCGGATGGGGAGGTCGTCGATCCCGATGGTGCTCACTGTCCCGGCACCTTCCATCCGAAGCGGGCCTTGAGGGCCGCGCCGTGCGCGGGCAGGTCCTCGGCCTCGGCCAGCGTCACCACGTGGTGGGTGACCTCGGCGAGGGCGTCGCGCGTGTAGTCGACGATGTGGATGCCGCGCAGGAAGGACTGCACGGACAGCCCCGAGGAGTGGCAGGCGCAGCCGCCGGTGGGCAGCACGTGGTTGGAGCCGGCGCAGTAGTCGCCGAGGGAGACGGGCGCCCAGGGGCCGACGAAGATCGCGCCGGCGTTGCGGACCCGGGCGGCCCAGGCGGCGGCGTCGGCGGTCTGGATCTCCAGGTGCTCGGCGCCGTACGCGTCGACGACCTTGAGGCCGTCCTCCAGGCTGTCGACCAGCACGATCGCGGACTGCCTGCCGGCGAGGGCGGGCTTGATCCGGTCCTCGACGTGCTTGGTCGCGGCGACCTGCGGCTCCAGCTCCTTCTCGACGGCGGCCGCGAGCTCCGCGGAGTCCGTGACGAGGACGGCGGCGGCGAGCGGGTCGTGCTCGGCCTGGCTGATCAGGTCGGCGGCGACGTGGACCGGGTCGGCCGTGGAGTCCGCGAGGACCGCGATCTCGGTGGGGCCGGCCTCGGTGTCGATGCCGATCTTCCCGGTGAAGTAGCGCTTGGCGGCGGCGACCCAGATGTTGCCGGGGCCGGTCACCATGTTGACCGGCAGGCAATCCTGCGTGCCGTACGCGAACATCGCGACGGCGACGGCGCCGCCGGCCGCGTACACCTCGTCCACGCCGAGCAGCGCGCACGCCGCCAGGATGGTGGGGTGCGGCAGGCCGCCGAACTCCTTCTGGGGCGGGGACGCGAGCGCGATCGACTCGACGCCCGCCTCCTGGGCCGGGACCACGTTCATGACGACGGAGGAGGGGTACACGGAGCGGCCGCCGGGGGCGTACAGGCCCACGCGCTCGACCGGAACCCACTTCTCGGTCACGGTGCCGCCGGGGACCACCTGGGTGGTGTGCTCGCTGCGGCGCTGGTTCCGGTGCACGATGCGGGCGCGCCGGATCGACTCCTCCAGGGCGGCCCGGACGGCCGGGTCCAGCTGCTCCAGGGCGGCCGTGAGGGCCTCCGCGGGCACCCGGACCTGCGTGAGTTCGACCCCGTCGAACTTCTGCGCGTACTCGATCAGCGCCGCCGTGCCACGATGATGGACGTCCTCGCAGATGGGCCGCACTTTCTCCAGGGCGGCTTCCACGTCGAACTCGGCACGGGGCAGCAGGTCGCGCAGGGCGCCGCCCTCGGGGAGGGCGTCACCGCGCAGGTCGATACGAGAGATCACCTCCCAATTCTCTCAGACCGCCTCCCACCGCCGTCCGCCCGTATCACTGGCTGATACACGCCCCGGACGTCACCGCCGCCCCTTAGCGTTCTCCTACACGTAAATGACAGCGGGGGGCTGCCATGACCGAAGCGCACGAGGACGGACGGCCGGACGGCCTGACCGGGCCCGAACAGCGGATGTGGGAGGCCTTCCGCGCGGGCACCGTCTGCGACCTCGGAGCCCGTACCGCCGGCCTGGACGATCCGCACGCGGGGCCGGCCTGGGGGCCCGAGCGCCGGGTCCGGGCGGAGGTCGTGGCGCACCTGCTGCTGGCCGGGCCCGCGCCGGTCCCGGGGCGGGTGGGGCGGCTGAAGCTGCGCGGTGCGCAGATCACCGGGCGGCTGGATCTGTCCGGTGCGGCGGTGGCTCCGTACGTGGAGATCCGCTCGTGCCGCTTCGACGGCGAGATCCAGGTGTCCGAGACCCGGTTCGGCACGCTCCGGCTGGACAACTGCGCGGTGCCCCGGCTGGAGGGTGCCCGCCTGCACACCGAGGGCGACCTGCACCTGGCGCGCTGCCGGGTGGCGCGCGGGATCCGGCTGACCGACGCGCAGATCGGCACCGACCTGCTGCTCAGCCACGCGGTGGTCCAGCGGGACAACCGGGGCCGGGCCATCGCCGCGGACGGGCTGGCGGTGGCGCAGGACCTCCAGGCGGACATGCTGGAGACGCACGGCGAGGTGAGCCTGCGCGGGGCGAAGGTGGGCGCCTCGATGAGCCTGCGCGGGGCACGGCTGAGCAACCGCTACGGCCGGCGGGCGCTGAACGCCCCGACGCTGACCGTCGAGCGGACCCTGTACCTGACGTCCATCGGCCTGGCCTCCCCGACGAGCGACCCGGAGCGCCCGTACGACTGGGGCCAGACCCCGACGACGGGCGGGCCGGCGCAGCGCTTCGAGTGCCGGGGCGGGCTTCGGCTGGACGACGGCCGGTTCGGCGACTCGGCCGACTTCTACGGTGCCCGCTTCGACCTGCGCGCGGACCAGGAGGTGTCGCTGCGGCGGGTCCAGACGCCCGAGCTGCGGTTCGTGGGCGAGGCCCCGGAGCTGGGCCGGGTGGTGGTCTCGGGCGCGAAGGTGGTCAAGCTCGTCGACCGGTCGACGAGCTGGCCCGGGCGCGGCCGGGTGTCGATGGAGGGTTTCGTCTACGAGGAGCTCGCGCCCCGCGGCCACTTCCCGCTCTCCCGCCGGCTGGAGTGGCTGGAGGCGGCCACCCCCGAGTACTCGCCGGAGCCGTACGAGCGGCTCGCCGCCGTGCTGCGGGCGGGCGGGGAGGACTCCGGCGCCCGCGAGGTGCTGGTGGCCAAGCAGCGCTGCCGCCGGGCCGCGCTGCCGCCGGCGGCGAAGGCCTGGGGGTACCTCCAGGACTGGACGGTGGTCTACGGGTACCGGCCGGGACGGGCGGCGCTGTGGATGGCGGTGCTGTGGGCGGCGGGCACCCTGCTGTTCCTGCGGCACGAGCCGGCGCCGATCAAGGCGGACGAGCATCCGCAGTGGGACGCGGCGCTGTACGCGCTGGACCTGCTGCTCCCGGTGATCGATCTCGGCCAGCAGGGGCAGTGGAAGCTGGAGGGCGGCTGGCAGTGGGGTTCGGCGGCGCTGGTGCTGCTGGGCTGGATCCTGGCGACGACGGTGGCGGCGGGTGCGTCGCGGCTGCTGAGGCGGGGTTAACGGGTGACGGCCCGGGCCGTCCGGCCACTACCCTGTGCCAGGTGACCACCGTTCGCCTGCCCCTCTTCCCGCTGAACTCGGTGCTGTTCCCGGGCCTCGTGCTGCCGCTGAACGTCTTCGAGGAGCGCTATCGCGCCATGATGCGCGAGCTGCTGAAGACCCGGGAGGACGAGCCGCGCCGGTTCGCGGTCGTCGCGATCCGCGACGGCCGGGAGGTCGCCCCGACCGCGCCCGGGCTGCCCGACCAGACGGCCCTGCCCGAAAAGGGCCCGGCGGCGGGCTTCGGCTCCGACCCGATCCAGGCGTTCCACCGGGTGGGCTGCATCGCGGACGCGGCGACGATCCGGGAGCGGGAGGACGGCAGCTTCGAGGTGCTGGCCACCGGCACGACCCGGGTGCGGCTGCTGTCGGTCGACGCGTCGGGGCCGTTCCTGGTGGCGGAGCTGGAGGAGCTCGCGGAGGACGCGGGCGACGGCGCGGGCGCCCTGTCCGAGGGGGTGCTCCGGGCCTTCCGCAGCTACCAGAAGCGGCTGGCGGGGGCCCGTGAGCGGACCCTGGCCTCGGCGCCGGACCTGCCGGACGAGCCGTCGGTGGTGTCGTACCTGGTGGCGGCCGCCGCCGTGCTGGACACCCCGTCGAAGCAGCGCCTGCTCCAGGCCCCGGACACCGCGACGCGCCTCGCGGAGGAGCTGAAGCTGCTCCGTACCGAGACGGCCGTGATCCGCCACCTGCCGTCCCTGCCGGCGGTGGACCTGACCCGAACCCCGACGAGCCCGAACTGAGGCCATGGCGAAGAAGAAGCCGCAGCCGGCCGGCACCCCTGCCATCACCGCCCTCACCAGTTCGGGCGTGGCGTTCACCACCCACTCCTACGAGCACGACCCCGCACACCCCTCGTACGGCGAGGAGGCGGCCGAGGCGCTGGGCGTCTCCCCGGAGCAGGTGTTCAAGACCCTGGTCGCCGACGTGGACGGGGCCCTGACGGTGGCGGTGGTCCCGGTGTCGGGCTCGCTGGACCTCAAGGCCCTGGCGGGCGCGGTGGGCGGGAAGCGGGCGGCAATGGCCGATCCGGCGCTGGCGGAGCGCACCACGGGCTACGTGCGGGGCGGCATCTCCCCGCTGGGGCAGCGCAAGCGGCTGCGTACGGTCCTGGACGCCTCAGCCTCCGGCCACACCACGATCTGCGTCTCGGCGGGCCGCCGGGGCCTGGAGGTGGAACTCTCCCCCACGGACCTGGCCGCCCTCACCGGGGCCGTGCTCGCCCCGATCGGCCGCCCGTAGCCCCCGGAAGGGGCCGGGCGCAGAGCCTGGGGAACGGGCGGAGGGCGGGTGGGGGAACCGGCCCCGCGCGGCGGCAGGCCACCCGCGTCAGGAAGAGTGGACGTGGGGCGGGGGGTACGTGCCCTCCCAGGGCTTCGGCTCGGGGTCGCGCGGACCCCACAGGGCCGTCAGGCCCAGGTGCACGGCGACGGCCGCCATCGGCCACACCAGCAGGACCCCGTACGCGAGGAGCTGGAGCGGCGCGTCGAACGGTACGCCCTTGCCCGCCTTGGCGGCGGTGGCCGGGACGTCCGCGCCGGGGCTCAGCCAGAGCCCGAGCCGCCACCCCACCAGGGAGGCGAAGCAGGCCCCGAGGGCCAGCCCGATCACCAGGGGGACGCCCCCGCGCCGGCGCCACAGGAACACCCCGACCGCGCTGAGCGCGCCGAGCCCCAGGGCCAGCAGGAAGAAGGTCCCGTCGGCGCCGATCCGCGCCTCGCTCTCGGTGTTGCGCAGGAAGACGGCCTCACCGTTGGAGACGTACTGCACGCGCGGCGCGAGCCACATCCACAGCAGCCCGAGGAGCACCCCGGACACGCCCACCACCAGGGTGACGGCGGCCCCGTCGCGGATGTCCGCCGGGGTGACGGCGGCCTCCGGCTCGGGGAGCGGGGGGACGGTCGGCTGCTGCTGCGGGGTCACGGCTTCGGTCACCCCCACATCGTGCCAGGTGCGGCGGCGACCGGCGTCAGCGGACCGCGGCCCGCCGGTACGCCCAGGTGGCGAGGGTCAGCGACAGCACCCCGACGGCCGCGCACACTCCGAGGTCGAGCAGGACGGCCGTCCAGTCGGGGTGCGGGGCGAAGGTCTCCGCGAAGGCCTCGACCCCGTACGTGGACGGCAGCAGGTCCCGCGCCCACACGATGACGTCCGGCATCCGCTCCGCGGGCAGCACGCCCAGCAGCAGCGCCGCCGACATGCCCAGCTGCCCGGCAAGGGTGGCCAGCTCCTGGCGCGGCGCGAGCAGCCCCAGCGCGGCGCCGAGTCCGGCGAGCGCGGCCCCGGCCAGGGGGACGACGGCGGCGAGGATCCACAGCCCGCCCATCGGCAGGCCGAACAGCACGCAGCCGAAGACGGCCGTCACCAGCGTCCCCGGCAGGGTGAAGGAGGCGTAGGCGGCGGCGGCTCCGAGCACCACCGAGGCGGGCGGCACGGGCAGGGTGGCGTAGTGGTCGAGGCCGCCGCCGGCCCGCAGCTGCCCGAAGTACTGCGCGAGCAGGTTCAGCGCGACGAAGGCGACGACGAGGACCGAGGAGCCGGCGACGACGGCCCGGGCCTCCGAGCCGCCGCCCCCGTCGACCACGCCCCGCATCAGGATCATGATCCCGACGGACTGGAAGGTGGCGACGAACAGCAGCGGTATCCGGGCGACCCGCGCCCGGGACAGCTGGGCCCGGTAGACGGCGGCGAGGGCGGGGAACAGCCGCGCCCTGGGAGCCAGGACCCCGACGGGGGCGGCAGCGGTGGTCACGACTTGACCAGACCCTTCATCCGGCCGCCCAGCGCGAGGTACACGTCCTCCAGGCTCGGCGTGGCCAACGTGAAATCGTCGAGGGCCGCGAAGGCCGGGCCGCCGGTGACGGCGGCGACGGCCGCGCGGGCCTCGTCCGGTGGCAGCCGCAGCACCCAGCGGCGGCCGGACTCGGCGGCCTTCGCGGCGAGCGCGGCGACCTCGGGCACGTCCGGCGGCGGGGCCGTGCGCCAGACCAGCTCCAGGCGGACCTCGTCGGAGACCCGGGCCTTGAGGCCGGCCGGGGTGTCGCAGGCGATGACCTTGCCCTGGTCGACGACGGCGACCCGGTCGAGGACGGTCTCGGCCTCGATGACGTTGTGGGTGACGAGCAGGACGGTGGCCCCCTGGGCGAGGCGGCGGCGGTCCACGGCCTCCCAGACGGCCCGCCGGGCCACCGGGTCCATGCCGGTGGTCGGCTCGTCGAGGACGAGGACGGGCCGCTCCCCCACCAGCGCCGTGGCGAAGCAGGCCAGCCGGCGCTGTCCGCCGGAGAGCTTCTTGAGGGGGCGCGCGGCGATCCCGGTGAGGCCGAGCTCCTCCAGTACGTCGTCCCGTACGGCCCGCGCCTCGCGTGCGCCGAGCCCGCGCAGCCGGCCGGTGGTCTCGGCGGCCAGCGCGACGGTGAGCTCGTCGAGGGCGGTGGATTCCTGTCCGAGGTAGGCCAGCAGCCGGGAGGCCCGCTCGGGGTGGCGTACGAGGTCGTGGCCGAGCATGGTCACGGAGCCGGAGTCGGGCCGCAGCAGCCCGGTGAGCTGGCGGACCAGGGTGGACTTGCCGGCGCCGTTGGGGCCGAGCAGGCCGAAGACCTCGCCGCGCCGGACCTCCAGGCAGATCCCGTCGTTGGCGCGGGTCTCGGGCAGGGCGGGGGCCCCGCGCCGGCCGCGTACGGCGGGGTACGTCTTGACCAGGTCACGCACCGCGCAGACCACGTCCGAAGCGGCTCCGTCGGCCGCCGCCGTGGTTGTTCCTGCCTGTGCTGTGCCCGTACTCACGAGGGAGCAGCCTACGCGGCTTCCGGCCCTACTCGGCCGCCGGGGTCATCGGCGCCCCGGGTACGGCCGCCGCCGGACCGCCCACGTGCTCGGCCGCGGCACGCACGTCGATCTCCCTCCAGAACCCGGCACGGATGGCGTAGCGGTCGTGCTCGTCGATCTGGTCGTCCTTGTGCGCGAGGAGCCCGAACCGGGCGGCGTAGCGCAGCAGCTCCCCGTCGATGCGGTGCGGGACGCGGGGGTACATGGTGGCGAGCCTCTGCAGGTGGGCGGCTTCCGGGAGGCGTTCCATCCAGCGCCGGGCGAAGACCTGGCCGACCTCGAAGGGGTCGCCGCCGACGGTGGTGATGTCCTCCTCGCGGTCGGCCCAGCGCTGCTCGGCGCTGGTGAGCTGGGCGAGGGTGGGCAGTGAGGCGGTCTCGGCCGGTTCGCCGAGCGGGCCGGCGCGGTCGACCCAGCCCTTGTCCGAGGACCAGCGCAGGGCGCTGCCGGCCGGGCTGGCGGCGGCGTGGCCGGCCGGCGCGGCGGCGGGGACCGGGGCGGGGGCGCGGAGCGCGGCGAGGTCCTTGGGGGTGGGGACGGGCTTGGCCCCTTCGGTGGCGGGGGCCGGTACGGGTGCTCCGGTCGGGCGGGCCTCGGGGGTGGCGGGGGCGCCGTTGCGGGCGGCCTCGGCGAGGGCCGCCTCGGGCAGGGGCGCGGAGAGGATCGCGGCGATCTCGGGGCGCGGGGCGGGCGGCGGGGGGCAGAGTCCGGCGAGGTCGCGGGCGCGGACGGCGCGGGTGATCCAGGCCCGGTCGAGGACGCGGCGCTCGTCGGCCTCGGCGACGAGGTCCTCGGACTGGTTGTAGTCCCCGTCGGCGGCCTGCACGGCCCAGAGGTGGACGGCGACGCCGTGTTCCTTGGCGGACATCAGTCCGGGCAGCAGGTCGCCGTCGCCGGTGACGAGGACCACGTCGGAGCAGGCCCGGTTGCGGGCGAGTTCGGTGAGCTCGGCGTGCATGGCGGCGTCGACGCCCTTCTGCGCCCAGCGGCCGTCGCTGCGGGTCAGGGCGCCGAGCCGGACGGTCACGCGGGGCATGACGCGCAGCCGGCGGTGCTCGGGCTGGGGGACCCGGTCGGGGGCGCCGTCGAACCAGTAGATCCGCAGGAGGGGCTGCTGGGTGTCGGCCTCGGCGCGCTCGCGCAGGCCCTGGATGAGGGCGGAGTGGTCGACGGTGATGCGGGAGCGGGAGGGTTCCCCGGCGAGGAGGCTCGCGGCGGCGCCCAGCAGGTATCCGGCGTCCACCAGGACGACGCAGCGGTCCACGCGTTCCACCCTCTTCCGTGGGGGTCCTCGACAGGTTTTCCCCGAGTCTGCCCGACCGCAAGGGTGTTGACGGCCGGAACTCGATCATCGGCGTGGCGTATCTCCCGGGGGGGCCTCGAAAGCGAGCCCCACCACGCACGGCAATGATCCAAAATGCGGGGTTTGTGGCGGTATGTGAATGTGAAGGCGGCCCTGGCCCCTACACCCCCCACGGAGGCATTCCATGGCCAAGAACAAGAACCAGAAGCAGCCCGCCAAGCAGCAACAGCGTTCGTCCACCCCGGAGCGCAGTTCGACCGAGGCTTCGCCGGAAGAGCGCTCCTCGCAGTCGCCGAGCCCGCTGGACATGGCCCACAAGAGCAAGCAGAAGCGCTTCGGCCACAACTGACGCCGCGCGCGGACGACGGAAGGGGCCCCACCGGCAGCGTCGCCGGTGGGGCCCCTTCCGTACGCGCGTACGCGCCCCCGTGCCGGCTAGCCGGCCAGGCAGGAGGGGCCGAGCAGCACCTTGAGGTCGCCGAAGAGGGCGGGGTCGGGCTGGACCCGGTGCCGGTCGAGGCGCAGCACGGTGGTGGTGCGCGGGCCCTGGAGCTTGATCCGCACCTCGGTGTTGCCCTTGTGGTGGCGCAGGATCTCGCCCAGACGGGTCACCATCGGCGGGGTGACCTTGACCGTGGGGATGGTGAGGACGACGGGGGCGTTCGTGCCGGCCGACGAGAGGTCGGGGACCATCATCTCCATGGCGACCAGCCGGGGGACGTCCTCGCGCTTGTCCAGGCGGCCCTTGACGAAGACGACGGTGTCCTCGACCAGCTGGGTGGAGACGAGCTGGTAGGTCGCGGGGAAGAACATGCACTCGATGGAGCCGGCCAGGTCCTCGACGGTGGCGATGGCCCAGGCGTTGCCCTGCTTGGTCATCTTGCGCTGGAGGCCCGAGATGATGCCGCCGATGGTGACGACGGCGCCGTCGGAGTGCTCCCCGCCGGTGAGCTGGGAGATTCCGGCGTCCGTCTTGTCGGACAGGACGTGCTCCAGGCCGAAGAGCGGGTGGTCGGAGACGTAGAGGCCGAGCATCTCGCGCTCCTGGGCGAGCAGGTAGGACTTCTCCCACTCGACGTCGGAGAACTCCACGTCGAGGCCGAAGCCGGGCTCGTCGCCGCCGTCCTCTTCACCCATTCCGCCGAACAGGTCGAACTGTCCCTCGGCCTCCTTGCGCTTGACCGCGACCACGTTGTCGATCATCGATTCGTGATGGGCGACCAGGCCCTTGCGGGTGTGCCCCATCTCGTCGTAGGCGCCGGCCTTGATCAGCGACTCGATCGTGCGCTTGTTGCAGACGACGGCCTCGACCTTGTCGAGGAAGTCGGGGAAGGAGGAGTACTTCCCCTTGGACTTCCTGGTCTTGATGATCGAGTCGACGACGTTCTGTCCGACGTTGCGCACGGCGGTGAGGCCGAAGAGGATCACGTCGTCGCCCTGGGCGGCGAAGTTGGACTCCGACTCGTTGACGTTCGGCGGGAGCACCTTGATGCCCATGCGCCGGCACTCGTTGAGGTAGATCGCGGACTTGTCCTTGTCGTCCTTGACCGAGGTGAGGAGTCCCGCCATGTACTCCGCCGGGTAGTTCGCCTTGAGGTAGGCGGTCCAGTAGGAGACCAGGCCGTAGGCGGCCGAGTGGGCCTTGTTGAAGGCGTAGCCGGCGAAGGGGACCAGGACGTCCCAGAGGGCCTTGATCGCCTGGTCGCTGAAGCCGTTCTTCTTGGCGCCCTCCTCGAAGATGACGAAGTTCTTCGCCAGCTCCTCGGGCTTCTTCTTGCCCATCACGCGGCGCAGGATGTCGGCCTCGCCGAGGGAGTACCCGGCGATGATCTGGGCGGCCTTCTGGACCTGCTCCTGGTAGACGATCAGGCCGTAGGTGACCGCGAGCACCTCTTCGAGCGGCCCCTCCAGCTCGGGGTGGATCGGGGTGATCTCCTGCTGCTTGTTCTTGCGCAGCGCGTAGTTCGTGTGCGAGTTCATGCCCATCGGGCCCGGCCGGTACAGGGCGGACACGGCGGAGATGTCTTCGAAGTTGTCGGGCTTCATCAGGCGCAGCAGGGAGCGCATGGGTCCGCCGTCGAACTGGAAGACGCCGAGGGTGTCACCGCGGCCGAGGAGCTCGAAGGTCTTGGGGTCGTCGAGCGGGAGGGCCAGGAGGTCGATGTCGATCCCCTTGTTGGCCTTCACCATCTTGACGGCGTCGTCCATGATCGTGAGGTTGCGCAGGCCGAGGAAGTCCATCTTCAGCAGGCCGAGCGACTCGCAGCTCGGGTAGTCCCACTGGGTGATGGTGACGCCGTCGGTGTGCCGCACCCAGACGGGTACGTGGTCGGTGATCGTCTCGCTGGACATGATCACGCCGGCGGCGTGGACGCCCATCTGGCGGACCAGGCCCTCGACGCCGCGGGCGGTGTCGATGACCTTCTTCACGTCGGGCTCGTTCTCGTACATCCCGCGGATCTCGCCGGCCTCGCCGTAGCGGGGGTGCGAGGGGTCGAGGATGCCGGAGAGCGGGATGCCCTTGCCGAGGACGTCGGCGGGCATGGCCTTGGTGAGCCGGTCGCCCATGGCGTAGGGGTAGCCGAGGACGCGCGCGGAGTCCTTGATCGCGTTCTTGGCCTTGATGGTGCCGTAGGTGCCGATCATGGCGACCTTGTCGGCGCCGTACTTCTCCGTGACGTACCGGATCACCTCGACGCGCCGGCGCTCGTCGAAGTCGATGTCGACGTCGGGCATGGAGACGCGCTCGGGGTTCAGGAAGCGCTCGAAGATCAGGCCGTGCGGGATCGGGTCGAGGTCGGTGATGCCCATGGCGTACGCGACGATCGAGCCGGCCGCGGAGCCTCGGCCGGGGCCCACCGCGATGCCCTGGTTCTTGGCCCACATGATGAAGTCGGCGACCACGAGGAAGTAGCCGGGGAAGCCCATCGAGATGATCGTGTCCATCTCGTACTCGACCTGCTTCATGCGGTCCTCGGGGATGCCGCCCGGGAAGCGGCGGTGCATCCCCTTCATGGTCTCCTCGCGGAACCAGGTGACCTCGGTGTAGCCCTCCGGGATGTCGAACTTCGGCATCAGGTTCCGGAACTTGAACATGCCCTCGGTGTCGATCTGGTCCGCGACCAGCTTCGTGTTGGCGCAGCCCTCCTGCCAGGCGTCCGAGGAGTCGATCGCGTACATCTCGTCGGTCGACTTCAGGTAGTAGCCGGAGCCGTCGAAGCGGAAGCGGTCGGGGTCCGAGAGGTTCTTGCCGGTCTGGATGCACAGCAGGGCGTCGTGGGCGCCGGCCTCGCTCGCGTAGGTGTAGTGCGAGTCGTTCGTGACCAGCGGCGGGATGCCGAGCTTCTTGCCGATCTCCAGGAGGCCGTCCCGGACGCGGCGCTCGATCTCGATGCCGTGGTCCATCAGCTCCAGGAAGTAGCGGTCCTTGCCGAAGATGTCCTGGTACTCGGAGGCCGACTTCAGGGCCTCGTCGAACTGGCCGAGGCGGAGGCGCGTCTGGAGCTCGCCGGAGGGACAGCCGGTGGAGGCGATCAGGCCCTCGGACCACTTGCTGATGGTCTCCTTGTCCATGCGCGGCCACTTCGTGAGCCAGCCCTCGGCGTACGCGTCGGAGGACAGCCGGAAGAGGTTGTGCAGGCCGGTGGCGTTCGCCGCCCAGATCGTCTTGTGGGTGTAACCGCCGGAACCGGAGACGTCGTCCCGCTTCTGGTGGGGCTGGCCCCACTGGATGCGGCGCTTGTTGCGCCGGGACTCGGGGGCGACGTACGCCTCGATGCCGATGATCGGGGTGATCCCGGACTTCTGCGCGGTGTGGAAGAAGTCGTACGCCCCGTGGAGGTTGCCGTGGTCGGACATGGCGATGTGCGTCATGCCCATTTCATTGCAGGCAGCGAACATGTCCTTCAGCCGCGCGGCACCGTCCAGCAGCGAGTACTGGGTGTGGACGTGCAGGTGCGTGAACGGCGTCTTGGTCACGGTGGGGGCCTCCTGAGGAGAGAGGGGCGGCAGCTATGAATCCTACGTCCCAGGAGTGACAGACCCGGGGCACCGACGGGTACGGTCATGCGTTGCAGAACCGGGAAGACCGGTCCGGCGTCCAGTCGGTCAGAAGCCGTACCACCCCTTGCACCAGGAGGCATCCGCCATGGCGGTCACCGAGACCACCGACGAGCAGCGCGCCGAGCAGATACTCGATGTGTTCGACACCGCATTCGGTCAGCTGCTCGCCGCCGACCCCGCTGCCTTCCAGGTCAAGTTCCGGAAGATGGCGGCCTCGGCCTTCGCCTTCTACCGGGGCACGGCCTGCCTCTTCTACGCCGACCTGGAGCGCGACCGGCACGGCGGCCCCTTCCTGGACGAGCGCACCGGCCGGGTGTGGATCCACGGTGATCTGCACGCCGAGAACTTCGGCACGTACATGGACGCCAACGGCCGGCTGGTGTTCAACGTGAACGACTTCGACGAGGCGTACGTGGGCCCCTTCACCTGGGACCTCAAGCGCTTCGCCGCCTCCGTCGCCCTGATCGGCTACACCAAGGCGCTCAGCGACGAGCAGATCAGCTCCCTCGTGCGGACCTACGCGGCGGCCTACCGGGAGCGGATCCACCAGCTGGCGACCGGCGCGAAGAACGAGGAGGTCCCCTCCTTCACCCTGGACACCGCCGACGGCGCCCTGCTGGCTGCCCTGCGGGCGGCCCGCGCCCGCACCCGCTTCGCCCTGCTGGACTCGATGACCGAGATCCGCGACCACGAGCGCCGCTTCACGTCGGGCGGCGGGGCGATCGAGCTGGACGCGGCCACCCGGTACAAGGTGCTGGCCGCCTTCGACGGGTACCTGGAGACCCTGCCGGAGGAGTCCCTGGTGCGCCCCGACTCCTACCGGGTCAAGGACGTGGTGGGCCGCCGGGGCGTGGGCATCGGCTCGGCGGGCCTGCCCTCGTACAACATCCTGCTGGAGGGGCACAGCGACGCCCTGGAGAACGACGTCGTGATCTACCTCAAGCAGGCGCAGACCCCGGCCGTGTCCCGGCACATCACCGACCGGGCGGTCCGGGAGTACTTCCAGCACGAGGGCCACCGCACGGTGATCTCGCAGCGCGCCCTCCAGGCGCACGCCGACCCGTGGCTCGGCTGGACCGAGCTGGACGGTGCCGGGCAGCTGGTCGCGGAGGTCTCCCCGTACGCGGTGGACCTGGACTGGTCGGACCTGGACGACCCGGAGGAGATCGCGGCGGTGGTGGCGGACCTGGGCCGGGCCACGGCCACCATGCACGCCTCGGCGGACGAGGCCGAGAGCGGGCAGTCCCTGGTGCCGTTCTCCACCGAGCGGGCCATCGACGCGGTGATCGCCGCCGACGAGGAGGGCTTCCCGGAGCTGCTGGTCGACTTCGCCCACGCCTACGGGGCCCGGGCGCGCGCCGACCACCAGATCTTCGTGGACCTGTTCCGCAACGGCCGGATCATGTCGTAAGTCCTGGGGCGCGAGGTGCTCCGGGCGCTGATTCACAGGGACCGGGGCGCCTCCCTCACAGGAACTCATGGCAGACTCGCGGCGATGGACATATCAGGGGTGAGGATCCGGGGGCTGCGGGCCGCGCTGTTCAGCGCGCTCGTCGTGCTGCTCTCGGCCGGGTCCCACGTGCTCATGTCCCGGGTCCCGCTGCCGCCCGCGATGGTCGCCGGGGCTTTCGCCGGGGTCTTCGCGATCGCCTTCGCACTGGCCGGCCGGGAGCGGGGCTTCGGCCCGATCGCCGGGCTGCTGGTGCCGCTGGAGCTGGCGGCCGACACCGTCTTCACCGCCGGCCAGCACCTCTGCTACGGCCCCGCGGGCGGCCCGGTGGCCGGGCCGCTGCGCGCGCTGGGCCTGGACGAGCTGTGCGGCGGGACCCCGGTGGGCGGCCCGCTGACCGGGGTGGCCGGGCCCGCCGGGGATCCGGCGGCGCTGCTGGCCTCGCCGGGGCCGTGGACGCCCTGGCTGCTGCTCGGTGCGCACGTCACCGTCGGGCTGGTGGCCGCCGCCTGGCTGCGGCACGGCGAGCGGGCCCTGGTGCGGCTGCTGCGGGCGGTCGCCGCCTTCGCGTTCCGGCCGCTGCTGCTGGCCGCCGCCTCGGCCGGGGCCGTCCCCGGGCGGGCCGGGCGGGCGCTGCGGCCGGTGTTCCGCGGCACGGTGGCCCGTACCCGCTTCCCGGCGCATTCCGTGGGCCGGCGGGGCCCTCCCGTACGCGCGGCGCTCGCGAGCGCCTGAGCGCGTACCGGAGCACCTCCCAGCGGCAGCCGGGGGAGAGCCCTCTCGTCCCTTCCCGTTCCACGGAGATCATCATGAGTTCACGCAACAGCCAGCAGAACAAGGCCGCCGCCCGCGAGCGGCTGCGCATCGAGCGCGAGCAGCAGGCGAAGAAGGACAAGGCCCGCCGCCAGCTGGTCGTGGCCGGCGCGGTCGTCGCGGTCCTCGCACTGGCCGGCGGCGTCGGCTACGCGGTCGTCCAGGCCAACGAGCCCGGCTACTGGGACAAGGCCGCCAAGGCCGAGCTGGTCAAGCCGAAGAACACCACGGGCGAGGACGGCCTGACCGTGGTCATCGGCAAGCCCGAGGCGAAGAAGACCCTGGAGCTGTACGAGGACTCGCGCTGCCCGGCCTGCGCCGCCTTCGAGCAGTCGGTCGGCGAGCAGGTCAAGAAGGACGTGGACGCGGGCAAGTACAAGCTCCGCTACTTCGGCGCGACCTTCATCGACAACGGCGTCAAGGGCGAGGGTTCGAAGAACGCCCTGAGCGCGCTGGGCGCGGCCCTGAACGTGAGCCCGCAGGCCTTCCTCGACTACAAGGGCGCGCTCTACTCGAAGGCGCTGCACCCCGAGGAGACGAACGACGCCTTCGCCAAGGACGACTACCTGCTGAAGGTCGCGGACACCGTCCCGGCACTGAAGGACAACGCCGAGTTCAAGAAGGCGGTCCAGGACGGCACCTACGACCGGTGGGCGATGGACATGTCGGACGCCTTCAACAAGTCCGGGGTGACGGGCACCCCGACGCTGAAGATGGACGGCAAGAAGATCGAGACCCCGGCGACGCCGGAGGCCTTCACCGCGGCGATCGACAAGGCGCTCGCGGGCTGATGACCTGACAGATCCGGACATCACACCGGAACCGTCACGAACGGGCGGGCGAGCTCTCGGAGTTCGCCCGCCCGTTGCCGTTCCGTGGCTGTTCCAAGCCACATACCGATCAGTAATATGATCGGCCGTGACCAGTCATCTCACCCCTTCACACCCGCGCCGCCGTACGGTCGTCCTGGCCGCCGCGGCCACGGCCGCGCTCGCGCCGATCACCACCCTCGGCGCCCAGGCGGCCCACGCGGCGGGGGCCGCGCCCGCCTTCCTCCACGGCGTCGCCTCCGGCGACCCCCTGCCCGACGGGGTCCTGCTCTGGACCCGCGTCACCCCGACTCCCGAAGCGATACCCGGCTCCGGCCTGGGCCCGGCCACCGCGGTGGGCTGGGAGGTGGCCGAGGACAAGGCCTTCTCCCGGATCGTCGCGAGCGGTTCCGTCACCGCGACCGCCGCCTCCGACCACACCGTCAAGGCGGACGTGCGCGGCCTGCGGCCGCAGACCCCGTACTGGTACCGGTTCACCGCCGGCGGGACCGTCTCCCCGGCCGGCCGCACCCTGACCGCCCCGGCGGCCGGCACGACCACGCCCGGCATCCGCTTCGGCGTGGTCTCCTGCGCCAACTGGGAGTCCGGCTACTTCTCCGCGTACCGGCACCTGGCCGCCCGCACCGACCTGCACGCGGTGCTGCACCTGGGCGACTACATCTACGAGTACCAGACCGGCGGCTACCCCGAGGCCAAGTACGTCGTACGCCAGCACGAGCCGAAGAACGAGATCGTCTCGCTCTCCGACTACCGAACCCGGCACGGCAAGTACAAGACGGACGGCGACCTCCAGGCCCTGCACGCGGCCCACCCCATCGTGGCCATCTGGGACGACCACGAGTTCGCCGACAACTCCTGGTCCGACGGCGCCGGGAACCACACCCCGGACGCCGAGGGCGACTGGGCGGCCCGCGCGGCCGCCGCCAAGCAGGCGTACTTCGAGTGGATGCCCGTACGCCCCTCCATCGCGGGTACCGTCTACCGGCGGCTCCAGTTCGGCACCCTCGCCGACCTGCACCTGCTGGACCTGCGCTCCTTCCGCTCGCAGCAGGCCAAGACGGGCAGCGGCTCGGTGGACGACCCGGAGCGCACCCTCACCGGGCGCGCCCAGCTGGACTGGCTCAAGTCCGGGCTGGCGGCCTCGAACGCGACCTGGAAGCTGGTCGGCACCTCGGTGATGATCTCGCCGGTGGCCTTCGCCTCGCTGCCCGCGCACCTGCTGAAGCCGCTCGCGCACCTGCTGGGCCTGCCCGAGGGCGGGATCGCGGTCAACACGGACCAGTGGGACGGCTACACGGACGACCGCAAGGAACTCCTGGGCCACTTGAAGGACCGGAACATCAAGAACACGGTGTTCCTGACCGGCGACATCCACATGGCGTGGGCGAACGACGTCCCCGTGAACATGGCGACGTACCCGGGTTCGGGCACGGTGGCCACCGAGTTCGTGGTCACCTCGGTGACCTCCGACAACATCGACGACATGCTGCACGTGGCGCCGCACACCCTCTCGGTCGTGGCGGAAGGCGCCGTCAAGGCGGCGAACTGGCACGTGAAGTGGCTGGACATGGACTCGCACGGCTACGGCGTGCTGGACGTGACGGCCGAGCGCTCACAGATGGACTACTACGTGGTCTCGGACAAGCGGCGGCAGGACGCGAGCTCCTCCTGGGCCCGCTCGTACCGCACGCTGAACGGCAGCCAGAAGGTGGAACGGGCCGACCGTCCGGTTAACTGACCCCCCGTCAAATCTGCTGCGGAAGGGGGCTCCTGGTGCAGACCAGGAGCCCCATCCGCCACATCGGCAACAAATCTTTAACCTACGGGTACTTGCCATCTTGATGACATGCACACATAAACTTCCGGCCAGCGTGAGGAAATCCCTCACCCCCCACCACGCTTGCCGAGGAGCCATCGTGCGCGCTGCCGCCCGCATATCCCCCCTTCTCCGCCGCCGCCTCATGGGTACGGCCGTCCTGGCCTCCACCCTGGCGTTCGCCCCGCTGACCGCCCCCACCACGGTCGCCGCGGCTGCTTCCAAGACCGGCGCCGAGGCCTGTGCCGAGCAGGGCTCCGCCCCTGCCAACGCCCGTGTCGCCAAGCCCAAGGACGACCACGCGGCCGAGCCCAACGAGGTCAGCGAGGCCCAGGTCAAGGCCATGGACGCCGACCTGAAGAAGAAGCTCGGCCAGATCCAGCTGTCCCCGCAGCAGGTCTTCGGCTCCGGTGCGGGCGCCTCGCTCGCCACCGCCGCCACGAACATCCCGGTGTACGTCCACGTCATCACCTCCGGCACCGCCGGAAAGCTGACCGCCACGGACATCAACAACCAGATCGCCGTCCTCAACGCCGCCTACAGCGGCCAGGGCAGCGGCAACGTCGACTCCGGCTTCCAGTTCACCCTGGCCGGCACCGACTACACGGACAACGCCGCCTGGTACAACGTCTCCGACGGCACCCAGGCCGAGAAGGACATGAAGAACGCCCTGCGCAAGGGCGACAAGAACGCGCTCAACATCTACACCGCCAACCTCGGCGGCGGCCTCCTCGGCTGGGCGACCTTCCCGAGCTCCTACGCCTCCCAGCCCAAGATGGACGGCGTGGTCCTCCTCAACACCTCGCTGCCCGGCGGCTCCGCCGCCAACTACAACGAGGGCGACACCGCCACCCACGAGGTCGGCCACTGGATGGGCCTGTACCACACCTTCCAGGGCGGCTGCACGGGCAGCGGCGACTCCGTCTCCGACACCCCGGCCGAGAAGAGCGCGGCCTTCGAGTGCCCGACCGGCCGCGACTCCTGCGCCAGCAAGGCCGGCGTCGACCCGATCCACAACTTCATGGACTACACGTACGACTCCTGCATGTACCAGTTCTCCGCGGGCCAGGTCTCGCGCATGAAGAGCATGTGGACCGCCTACCGCGGCTGACCCACCGGGTCCACCGCACCGACGACGATGCCCCCCGGCGCCCTGCGCCGGGGGGCATCGCCCGTGTCCCTACAGCGTGTCGAGGAACGCCAGTGCGGCCTTCCAGGTCTCCTCGGCGGCCTCCGCGTCGTAGTCCTCCAGGTCCGGGTCCGTGAACAGGTGCCCCGCGCCCGCGTAGCCGTGCACCTCCACGTCCGCCCCGGCCCGCCGCATCCGCAGGTACCAGGCGGTCAGCCAGTCGTGCGTCTCGTACGGGTCCGGGTCCGCGATGTGCAGCTGCACCGGCAGCTCGTCGGCAGAGGCGTCCTCGTCCAGGTCCGCCGTGCCGTGCAGGAGCAGCAGACCGCGCGCCTTGTCGTCGGCCAGCGCCAGGTGCTGCGCGACGGAGCCGCCGAAGGAGAAGCCCGCGTAGACCAGGCCCCGGTCGGAGAAGGGCGCCGACGCCAGCACCGCCCGCTTGAGCAGCTCGTCGCGGCCCACCTCCTCCTGGTAGGCCGCACCCTCCTCGAACGTGGCGAACGTACGGCCCTCGAAGAGGTCCGGCACCTGGACCTCGTGCCCGGCCGCGCGCAGCCGGTCGGCCGCGGCGTGGACCGCGGGCCGCAGCCCGTACGTCGAATGGAAGAGCATGATGTTCATGCCCTCCATCGTGCCATTCGCGCGGAAAGCAGGAGTCCGGGGGCGCCCCGTGGATACGTTCTCCAGCATGGAGATGGAGAACGTCCTGCGTCCCGTCCTGGTCGTCGGCGCCGCCCTGGTCCTCACCCTGATCGCCGGCTGGGTGCTCGACCTGCTGCTGCGCAAGGCCGACGCCCGGCACACCGAAACCCCGCTGTGGGGCCTGCTGCGCCGCTGCGGCCTGCCCTTCCGGCTCGTCCTCGCCACCGCGGTGCTCCAGGCCGCGTACCGCCCCGCGGGCATCCTCCCCGCCCACGCGGCCGGGGTGGGCCACGCCCTGACCCTGGTCCAGATCGCCTCGACCGCCTGGCTGCTCGTCGGCATCGCGGCGGCGGTCGTCGAGGCCACGTACGCCCGCTACGCCGCCGCCTCCCCCGACGACGCCCGGGTGCGCCGGGTCCGCACCCAGGTCACGCTGATCCAGCGGGTGCTCACCGCCGTGGCCGTGGTGGTCGCCGCCGCCGCGATGCTGCTGACCTTCCCGCCGATGCGCACGGTCGGCGCCTCGGTGCTGGCCTCCGCCGGGGTGCTCGGCATCGTCGCGGGCATCGCCGCGCAGGCCTCCCTCGGCAACCTGTTCGCCGGCCTGCAGATCGCCTTCGGGGACACCGTGCGCATCGGGGACACGGTGGTCGTCGACAAGGAGTGGGGCAAGGTCGAGGAGATCACCCTGACCTTCCTGGTGGTGCGCACCTGGGACGAGCGCCGGATCACGATGCCCGTCTCGTACTTCACCAGCAAGCCGTACGAGAACTGGTCGCGCGGCGGCGCCCAGATGACCGGCACGGTCTTCTGGCACCTGGACCACTCGGCGCCGGTCCCCCTCATGCGGGACAAGCTCGCCGAGCTCCTCAAGGACATCCCCGAGTGGGACGGCCGCACCGGCAGCCTGGCCGTCACCGACACCACCCCGCACACCATCGTGGTCCGCGCGGTGGTCACGGCGAAGGACGCCGACGACGTGTGGACCCTGCGCTGCGCGGTCCGCGAGCGGCTGATCGCCTGGCTCGCCGCCCAGCACCCGTACGCCCTCCCCCGCGTCACCACCTCGGAGGCGGCCCGCCCCGAATAGCGGGGCCGACTGCCGCCCGGCTTACGGGCTGCGCAGGCTCCGTACGTCCAGGTGCCGCAGCACCCGGTCGACGATCTCCGGGTCGGAGCCCGGTTCGCTGCGCGCCGCCAGGACCTCGTGCCGGGCGGCGGACATCATCTCCCGCTGGATGCGCTGCACGTCGCGGATCCGCTCCACCCGCTTCGCGTAGGCCTCCCGCCGCTCCTCGTCGACCAGGTCCGGGCTGATCCTGGCCCCGACGTCGTAAGCGCGCCGGTACAGGATCTCGACCAGGTCCTCGGGGAGGTCCTCGACCTCCTCGATCTCCCTGAGCCGCCGCTTGGCCGCCTTCGCCGCGCGCAGCGCCAGCCGCCGCTCGGTCTCCCGCTCCACGTCCGCGTCCGCCTCCACCCCCAGCCGGCGCACCAGCCACGGCAGGGTCAGCCCCTGGAACACCAGCGTGGTCATGATCACCGCGAAGGCGATGAAGACGATCTCGTCCCGCGCGGGGAAGGGCTCCCCGGAGTCGGTACGGAAGGGCAGGGCCAGGGCCAGCGCCACCGAGGCCACCCCGCGCATCCCGGCCCACCACATCACGAGGCTCTCCCGCCAGCTCAGCGGGATCTCCTCGTCGTAGTCGCGGCGCCGGTGCAGCTTCTTCGCCAGCCAGGCCGCGGGCAGCAGCCAGACCAGCCGTACGCCGACCACCACCGCGATCACCGCCGCCGCCCAGCCGGCCATGTCCCGCTCGCGGCCCCCGGCCACCCCGAAGACGTTGTGCAGCTCCAGCCCGATCAGCCCGAACGCCACCCCGGTGACCAGCATGTCGACGATCTCCCAGAAGGTGTGCCCGGCGAGCCGCCCCAGCACGTCATCGGCATCACCCGCGTACTCGGCGAGGAACAGGGCCGTCGTCAGCACGGCCAGCACCCCCGAGCCCTGGAGCTCCTCCGCCATCACGTACGCCACGAACGGCACCAGCAGCGTCAGCCCGATCCGGAGCGTGGCGTCGCCGAGCCGGCCCATCAGCCGGTTCGCGGCCCAGCCGAGCGCCAGCCCGACGGCCACCGCCACCACGGCGGACAGCACGAACTCCCCGAGCGCGTCGGGCCAGGAGAAGCCGCCGCTCACGGCGGCGGCGACGGCGACGTGGTAGAGCACGATGGCGGTGACGTCGTTGAACAGGCCCTCGCCCTCCAGGATCGACACCATCCGGCGCGGCAGCCCGAGCGCCCCGGCCACGGCGGTGGCCGCGACGGGGTCGGGCGGGGCGACGAGAGCGCCGAGCGCGACGGCGGCGGCCAGCGGCAGCCCGGGCACGACGGCGTGCGCGACCCCGGCCACGGCGGCGGTGGTCACGAACACCAGGGCCACGGCCAGCAGCAGGATCGGCCGGAAGTTTGCGGCGAACTGCCGCCAGGAAGTGCGCTGCGCGGAGGCGTACAGCAGCGGCGGCAGCACCAGCGGCAGGATGAACTCGGGCGGGACGTCCACATTGGGAACGACCGGCACCAGCGCCAGCCCGACCCCGCCGAGGGTCATCAGCACGGGCGCGGGCAACCCGAGCCGGTCCCCGAGCGGTACGGTCACCACGGCCCCGAGCAGCAGCGCGAAGAGCAGAGCGAGCTGATCCACTCCCCCACCCTGTCAGCCCGCCGCCCCACCCCCGCAGGGGCGCGCGGGGTCCCGCTGGGCGGAGCCTCCCCGCCCCGGGCCCGAGGAAGGAGTCCGGCGCGTCAGGAAGGAGTCAGCGCTCGGCGCATCGCCCGGTGCGGGATGCCCGCGTCGTCGAACTCCGGCCCGTACGCCTCGTACCCCAGCCGCTCGTAGAAGCCCAGCGCATGCGTCTGCGCGCCGAGCGACACCACGGCGAGCCCCCGCCGCCCGGCCTCCGCCTCGATCGCGCGGACCAGCGCCACCCCGACGCCCAGCCCGCGCGCGGACTTGCGTACGGCCAGCCGCCCCAGGGAGCCGGCCTCCGGGGAGCCGGTCTTGGCCAGGGCCTCGGGCCCGTACAGCAGTCGGCCGGTGCCGAGCGGTTCGCCGTCCGCGCCGACGGCCAGTACGTGCACCGCGACCGCGTCGTACGCGTCGTACTCGATCGACTCCGGAACGGACTGCTCCACCACGAACACCTCGGTCCGCACGGCGTAGCAGGCCGCCAGGTCGGCCTCCGAGGAGGCCACCCTCACGGAGACGGCGGTCACTGGCTCTCGGCCCGGATCACATCCAGCGCGTGCTGCAGGTCCGCCGGGTAGCCGCTCTCGAACTCCACCCACTGCCCGTCGGCCGGGTGCTCGAAGCCGAGCCGCACCGCGTGCAGCCACTGCCGGGTCAGCCCGAGCCGCTTCGCGACGGTCGGGTCGGCCCCGTAGGTCAGGTCGCCGACGCAGGGGTGGCGGTGCGCGGACATGTGCACGCGGATCTGGTGCGTGCGGCCCGTCTCCAGCTTGATGTCCAGCAGGGAGGCGGCCCGGAAGGCCTCGATGAGGTCGTAGTGGGTGACCGACGCCTTGCCGTCCTGGGTCACCGCCCACTTGTAGTCGGCGCTCGGGTGGCGCCCGATCGGCGCGTCGATCGTGCCGCTCATCGGGTCCGGGTGGCCCTGCACCAGCGCGTGGTAGCGCTTGTCGACCACGCGCTCGCGGAACTGGTTCTTCAGCGAGGTGTAGGCGCGCTCGGACTTGGCGACGGCCATCAGGCCGGAGGTGCCGACGTCGAGGCGGTGCACGATGCCCTGGCGCTCGGAGGCGCCGGAGGTGGAGATCCGGTAGCCGGCGGCGGCGAGGCCGCCGATGACGGTGGTGCCGGTCCAGCCGGGGCTGGGGTGGGCGGCGACACCGACCGGCTTCATGATGACCACGACGTCGTCGTCGTCGTGGATGATCTCCATGCCGGGCACGGGCTCGGCCACGAGCTCGACGGGCCGCGGCGGGGCGGGCATCTCGACTTCCAGCCAGGCGCCGCCGTGGACGCGCTCGGACTTGCCGACGACGCTGCCGTCGACCGAGACCTTCCCCTCCGCCGCCAGCTCGGCCGCCTTCGTCCGGGAGAAACCGAACATACGGGCGATGGCGGCGTCGACGCGCTCGCCTTCGAGGCCATCGGGAACGGGCAGGGTGCGGATCTCGGGAATCGTACTCACCTGTCGAGTATGCAGGACTCGACGCGCGGGCATGCCCGCCCGAGCTCCACGACCGGCTCCGCGATCAGTCCTTGTGGACGGTGCCGTCCGGGTCCAGGCCCTTGAAGGACAGCAGGACGATCAGGATCCCTCCGCACACGATCGCCGAGTCCGCGAGGTTGAACACGGCGAAGTGGGCCGGCGCGATGAAGTCGACGACCGCACCCCGGAACACGCCCGGCGAACGGAAGATCCGGTCGGTGAGATTGCCCAGCGCACCGCCCAGCAGCAGGCCCAGGGCGATCGCCCACGGCAGGCTGTACAGCTTGCGGGACAGCCGGACGATCACCACGATCACGGTCGCGGCGATGCCGGTGAAGATGATCGTGAAGGCCTCGCCGATGCCGAAGGCGGCGCCGGGGTTGCGGATGGCGGAGAACTTCAGCCACTCGCCGACGATCTCGATCGGCGGCTGGTGTTCCAGTTTGGCCACGACGACCATCTTGCTGCCGAGGTCGAGCAGGTACGCGAGCACCGCGACGACCAGCAGCGCGGCGATCCGCCTGCGCCCCCGGGGCGCGGCGGGCTCCGACTGCGGCTCGGCGTCGTCCCCGACTTCCGGCATACCGATGATGCGCTCCGCCTCTGCCACGTGAGTCCCTCGAACTAGCTCGAACCAGGTACGGGAACCTTCATCCCGACGAGACACGAGAGTACGTCAGTACGCGTAGGTCCTGGCTAGTGCCTCCGCTCCTGCTTCTGCTTGCAGTCCACGCACAGGGTCGCCCTCGGGAAGGCCTGCATGCGCGCCTTGCCGATGGGCCGGCCGCAGTTCTCGCAGAGGCCGTACGTGCCCGCCTCCAGGCGCTCCAGGGCCCGCTCGGTCTGCTCCAGCATCGACGTGGCGTTCGCGGCGAGGGCCAGCTCCGACTCCCGGGTGATGTTCTTGGTGCCGGTGTCGGCCTGGTCGTCGCCCGCGCCGTCGCCCGAGTCCCGCATCAGGCCCGAGATGGCCACTTCGGAGGCGTCCAGCTCGGCCCGCAGCCGCAGCACCTCGCTCTCCAGCTCGCCCCGCGCCTCGGCGACCTCCCCGGGGGTCCAGGGGTCCTCCCCCTCGCGCACGGCGAGCTCGCCGGGGGCCGTGGCGGCCTTCACCTTGGGGAGCCCGCTGGTGGCGGTCCCGGCCGTCTTCCTGGCCGTACCCGCAGTCTTCTTGGCAACCACTTTCCGAGCTCCCGTCTTCCGCGCGGCCGGGGCCGCCCCCTCGGACGCGGCCGTCTTGGCCGCGGCCTTGCTCGTGGTACGCCCGGCCGCCGGCTCGGCCGGGGCCTTCGCGGCCGCCGGCTTCTTCGCCGCCGCCTTCTCGGCCGGTGCCTTCTCGGCGGCGGCCGCCTTCTTCGCCGGGGCCTTCTTCACCGCCGTCTTCTCGGCGGCGGCCTTCTTCGCGGCGGCCTTCTTCGCCGGGGCCTTTCCGGCCGCCTTCTTGACCGCGGGCTCGGCCACCTCCCGTGTCCCCGTCTTCTTCGCCACCATGGCCGCGGCCCCTTTTCACATACTGTGATCTTGTTCGCAGATCGTGCCGGAACGATAAATCGCCTCCGACCCCACGGCAACGGGGCACGCGTCCGTCGAGGTCAACCTGCATCCGTTGTGCCCAGCGGGGAGCCCGGTAATCCGCCCCACCCGCCCCAGTGGATCCCGGAGCCGCCCGTCAGCCCATCCGGGTCACGCCGCGGACCGCCCCGCGACGCGCCGCCGGCCTCCGCAAAACCGGTCTGCCGACCCGCGCCCCGGCCCGTACACTGGGCGCAGCGAAAGGCATGGATGGGGACGAGTAGCGTCGGACGCAGCCAGGAGCGACCCGGGGACGGTGAGAGCCCGGGGGCGAGCGCGATGCGAAGGATCACCCCGGAGCCGCCGGAAGAAAGCCCGCACGGATCCCCGTACGGCGAGTAGAACCGGCTTCGCACCCCAATGAGGGGGCCGCCGGACCCGTCCGGAGGCCAAGGAGGGTGGTACCGCGGGAGCAGCAGACGCTCTCGTCCCTCCGGACGGAAGTGACACACCGCCGGAGGAAGAGTTCAGCCTCATGACCACACCGCCCCAGTACCGCCCGGTACCCGCCCAGGTCGACCTGCCCGCACTCGAACACGCCGTCCTCGACTTCTGGCGCGAGAGCAAGACCTTCGCCAAGACGCTGGAGCAGTCCGAGGGCCGCCCCGAGTGGGTCTTCTACGAGGGCCCGCCCACCGCGAACGGCATGCCCGGCGCGCACCACATCGAGGCCCGCGTCTTCAAGGACGTCTTCCCCCGCTTCCGCACCATGCGCGGCTACCACGTGGCCCGCAAGGCCGGCTGGGACTGCCACGGCCTGCCCGTGGAGCTGGCCGTCGAGAAGGAACTGGGCTTCAACGGCAAGCAGGACATCGAGGCGTACGGCATCGCCGAGTTCAACGCCAAGTGCCGCGAGTCCGTGACCCGCCACACCGACGCGTTCACCGAGCTCACGACCCGCATGGGCTACTGGGTCGACCTGGACGACGCCTACCGGACCATGGACCCCGAGTACGTCGAGTCCGTCTGGTGGTCGCTGAAGGAGATCTTCAACAAGGGCCTGCTGACCCAGGACCACCGCGTGGCCCCCTGGTGCCCGCGCTGCGGCACCGGTCTGTCCGACCACGAGCTGGCCCAGGGCTACGAGACGGTCGTCGACCCCTCCGTCTACGTCCGCTTCCCGCTGACCTCCGGCCCGCTGGCCGGCGAGGCGGCGCTGGTCGTGTGGACCACCACCCCCTGGACCCTGGTCTCCAACACCGCCGTCGCGGCCCACCCCGAGGTCACCTACGTCGTCGCCACGAACGGCGAGGAGAACCTCGTGGTCGCCCAGCCGCTGCTGGAGAAGGCGCTCGGCGAGGGCTGGGAGGCCACCGGCCGGACCTTCACCGGCAAGGAGATGGAGCGCTGGACCTACCAGCGCCCCTTCGAGCTGGTCGAGTTCCCGGAGCCGGCCCACTACGTGGTCAACGCCGAGTACGTGACCACGGAGGACGGCACCGGTCTGGTCCACCAGTCCCCCGCCTTCGGCGCCGACGACCTCGCGGTCTGCCGCGCGTACGGCCTGCCCGTCGTGAACCCGGTCCGCCCGGACGGCACCTTCGAGGAGGAGGTCCCGCTCGTCGGCGGCGTCTTCTTCAAGAAGGCCGACGAGCGCCTGACCGCCGACCTCGACGCGCGCGGCCTGCTCTTCAGGCACATCGCCTACGAGCACAGCTACCCGCACTGCTGGCGCTGCCACACCGCGCTGCTCTACTACGCGCAGCCGTCCTGGTACATCCGCACCACCGCCGTCAAGGACGCGATGCTGCGGGAGAACGAGAAGACCAACTGGTTCCCGGACTCGGTCAAGCAGGGCCGCTTCGGCGACTGGCTCAACAACAACATCGACTGGGCGCTCTCCCGCAACCGCTACTGGGGCACCCCGCTGCCCATCTGGCGCTGCGAGGAGAACCACCTCACCTGCGTCGGCTCCCGCGCGGAGCTGAGCGAGCTGTCCGGGCAGGACCACTCCGCCCTGGACCCGCACCGCCCGTACATCGACGACGTGACCTTCACGTGCACGGCCGAGGGCTGCACCCTGACCGCCGTCCGCGTCCCGGAGGTCATCGACGCCTGGTACGACTCGGGCTCGATGCCGTTCGCGCAGTGGGGCTACCCGTACAAGAACAAGGAGATCTTCGAGAAGCGCTACCCGGCGCAGTTCATCTCGGAGGCGATCGACCAGACGCGCGGCTGGTTCTACACGCTCATGGCGGTCGGCACCCTCGTCTTCGACAAGTCGTCCTACGAGAACGTGGTCTGCCTGGGCCACATCCTCGCCGAGGACGGCCGCAAGATGTCCAAGCACCTGGGCAACATCCTCCAGCCGATCCCGCTCATGGACCAGCACGGCGCCGACGCGGTGCGCTGGTTCATGGCGGCCGGCGGCTCCCCGTGGGCGGCGCGCCGCGTCGGCCACGGCACGATCCAGGAGGTCGTCCGCAAGACGCTCCTCACGTACTGGAACACGGTCGCCTTCCAGGCCCTGTACGCCCGTACGTCGAACTGGGCGCCCTCCGCCGCCGACCCGGCGCCGGCCGACCGCACGGTCCTCGACCGCTGGCTGCTCTCCGAGCTCCACACCCTCGTCACCGAGGTCACGGACGCGATGGAGGCCTACGACACCCAGCGCGCGGGCAAGCTGCTCTCCGCCTTCGTGGACGACCTGTCCAACTGGTACGTGCGCCGCTCGCGCCGCCGGTTCTGGCAGGGCGACGCGGCCGCGCTGCGCACGCTGCACGACGTGGTCGAGACGGTGACCCGCCTGATGGCCCCCCTCACCCCGTTCATCACGGAGCGGGTCTGGCAGGACATGATCGTCCCGGTCACCCCGGACGCGCCGGAGTCGGTCCACCTCTCCACCTGGCCGGTGGCCGACACCTCGGCCATCGACCCGGTCCTCTCCCAGCAGATGCTGCTGGTACGCCGCCTCGTGGAGCTGGGCCGCGCCACCCGCGCCGAGTCCGGCGTCAAGACCCGCCAGCCGCTGTCGCGCGCGCTGGTCGGGGCGGTGGGCTTCGACGGGCTGTCCCCGGAGCTCCAGGCGCAGATCACGGAGGAGCTGAACGTCTCCTCCCTGGCCTCCCTGTCCGAGGTCGGCGGCTCGCTGGTGGACACCACGGCCAAGGCCAACTTCCGGGCGCTGGGCAAGCGCTTCGGCAAGGGCGTCCAGGACGTCGCGAAGGCCGTGGCCGCGGCGGACGCGGCGGCGCTGTCCCTGGCCCTGCGCTCCGGCTCGGCGACGATCTCGCTGAACGGCGAGGAGATCTCCCTCTCCCCGGAGGAGGTCATCATCACGGAGACCCCGCGCGAGGGCTGGTCGGTGGCCTCGGACTCCGGTGCGACGGTCGCCCTCGACCTGGAGATCACCCCGGAGCTGCGGCTGGCGGGCCTGGCCCGTGACGCGATCCGGCTGATCCAGGAGGCCCGGAAGAACTCCGGCCTGGACGTGGCGGACCGCATCGCCCTCCGCTGGTCCTCTTCCGACCCGGAGGTCGTGACGGCCCTCACGGACCACGCGGCCCTGATCTCGGACGAGGTCCTGGCCACGGACTACGCGTCCGGCGAGGCCGATGCCGCGTACGGTGACCCGTTCACGGACGAGCCCCTGTCCCTGACGTTCCGCCTCCGCAAGGCGTAACGCCTCCCGGCGCAGAGCTGTGGCCCGGTCCCCCTGCCGAGGGGGGCCGGGCCACAGCCTTCTCTGGTCCCCTCGCCGGCGTTTGAGGCGCGGGGTCTGGGGGCGGAGCCCCCGGAAGGGGTCCGGGGCCGCAGCCCCTGGGGGCACCTCCCAGCGGTGGCTGGGGGAGGAACGGGCGAAGGGCGGGCGGGGGACCCGGCCCCGCGCAGCGGCCGACCACCCGCAGACGACCACCGGCCCCGGCCCGCGGCACCCGCCCCGCCCCGCCCGGCAGGCCGCCGGACGGAGTCCGGCACAGCGGGCCGGAGCCCGCGGCGCGAAGCCGGCAAGGCCCCCAAGGCCGAGCCGCCGCGAGCGGCAGAAGGCGAAACGGGCCGGGGGGGGGGGGGGGCGGGGGGGGGGGGGGGGGGGGAGGGGGGGGGGGGGGGGGAAGAGGGGGGGGGGGGGGGGGGGGGTGGGTGT
>NZ_JBVJWV010000004.1:0-42539 GCF_055602105.1 Streptomyces sp. NPDC037421 | reverse complement strand
GAGAGCAACAGCAGCAACCCAAAAGTACCCACCACACGGAACGAAAAGAAAACACACCCCCCCCCCCCCCCCCCCCCGGGGGCCCCCCCCCCCCCCGGCCCGTGGAACGACTGCCGACAGACGCGGCGGCGGCGCCTAGTTGTCGTCCTCGTCGATCAGGAAGCCCCGCATGGGAGACGGCGCCTGCATCGGCTGCGGCGCGGCCGGCCGCACCGGAGCCATCGGCTGCGTCATCGCCGGGGACATCTGCTGCTGCCCGCCGTAGGACGGACCGCCGGCCATCGGGGAGGGGCCGCCCATCGGCGACGGACCGCCCATCGGGGACGGGCCACCCATGCCCATGGCACCGGCCGGGGCCATCGACGGGGACGGCGACGGCGGCAGGGCCGGGCCGGCCGGGGTGCGCGGCGGCGCGAGGGAGTCGTCGGCCTGGGTCTCCAGCTGGCGCAGCTGCGACTCCAGGTAGGACTTCAGACGCGTACGGTACTCGCGCTCGAAGCCCCGCAGGTCCTCGACCTTGCGCTCCAGCGTGGCGCGGGCGGACTCCAGGGAGCCCATCGCGACGCGGTGCTTCTCCTGGGCGTCCCGCTCCAGCGCGTCGGCCTTGGCGCGGGCGTCCCGCTCCAGGCCCTCGGCTCGGCTGCGCGCCTCGCCGACGATCTTGTTGGCCTCGGAGCGGGCCTC
Source organism: Streptomyces sp. NPDC037421 (assembly GCF_055602105.1). Classification (NCBI taxonomy): domain Bacteria; kingdom Bacillati; phylum Actinomycetota; class Actinomycetes; order Kitasatosporales; family Streptomycetaceae; genus Streptomyces; species Streptomyces sp. NPDC037421. Next base: position 41,855 of record NZ_JBVJWV010000004.1, on the reverse strand, counting down.
CGCGATCGCCTGGTCGGCGGTCTGCTGCGCCAGCGACAGGACGCGGGCGGCGCTGTCGCCACCGGGGCCCTGCTGCGGGAGCTGCGGCTGCTGCATCTGCTGCATCGGCTGCATCTGCTGGCCCATGGGCTGCATCTGCTGCATCGGCTGGCCCATCGGCTGGCCGAGCTGGTTCTGGCCGCCCATGGACTGCTGCTGCATCTGCTGCGGCATGGGCTGCTGGCCCATCTGCTGCTGCGGCGCCATCGGGTGCTGGCCGCCCATGGACTGCTGCTGCATGGGGCCGCCCATCGGGCCCGGACCCTGCGGTCCGTGTCCACCGGGACCGGCCGGCAGCTGCGGCTGGCCGCCGGGGAGCTGCGGCGGGCCCATCTGCGGCTGCTGCTGCTGCGGCGGGCCGGATATGGCCGCCGGCACGGGGGCGCCCGGGCGCTGGTCCTGGGGCTCCGGCTTGCGCATGTTCTGCTGCTGCTGCTGGTTCTGCGCGGCGGCGCGCGTGGCGGCGGCCAGCTTGGCGCGCAGGTCCTCGTTCTCGCGCAGCAGACGGGTCAGCTCGGACTCGACCTCGTCGAGGAAGGCGTCGACCTCGTCCTCGTCATAGCCTTCTCGCAGGCGGACGGTCGTGAACTGCTTGTTCCGCACGTCCTCGGGAGTCAGCGGCATGTCTTCTTCACCTCTACGTAGTCGTCGGCAGTCGGCAGGACCGTATCGGGACTGTCCCCGCGCCTGCGGGGAAGCTCATCGTTCACACGCTTCTCGCAGCGGTGCTCACGAAACTGATGAGGATGTAAACGATGATCATCAGAACGAAGAAGGACAGGTCGAGTGCCACGCCCCCGAGACGCAACGGCGGGATGAAGCGCCGAAGAAGCTTGAGCGGTGGATCGGTGACAGTGTAGGTGGCCTCCAGAACGACCACCATCGCCTTGCCGGGTGCCCATGAACGTGCGAACTGGAACACGTAGTCCATGACCAGTCGGAAGATCAACACGATGAGGAAGCACATCAGCGCGATGTAGACCACCTGCAGTGCGACGCCCATCCCGTGCTTCCCTCTCCCCTGCTTCCGCTCTGTTCCCGGTCCCGTTTCTGACGGATCGGTCTAGCTTTGGTTGAAGAACCCGCCCTCCGCGATGCGGGCCTTGTCCTCCGCCGTGACATCGACGTTAGCAGGAGACAGCAGGAACACCTTCTGTGTCACGCGTTCAATACTGCCGTGCAGACCGAAGACAAGACCGGCGGCGAAGTCCACGAGACGCTTCGCGTCCGTGTCGTCCATCTCCGTGAGATTCATGATCACCGGGGTGCCCTCACGGAAGTGTTCCCCGATGGTACGGGCCTCGTTGTAGGTCCGGGGGTGCAGCGTCGTGATGCGGTACGGCTCCCGCTCGGAGACGACCTTGGGCATGATCACGGGGGCGTTCTTCTCCAGGTTGGTGCGGTCAGGTGTGATGGATGCCACGGGGGCAATTCGCGCGGGACGTCCGTTTTCTGGCGGAATTGGGAGGGGTTCGCGCGGAGCCGGCGGCTGTACAGCTCGTACCGGTTCGTCCGTTACGGGCGTTTGGTGCACCGGCTGCTGTCTACGATCCCGGTCTCGGGCCCGTTCCGGTTCCGGTTCGGGCTCGAACTCGTCATCGGGGTCGTACCCCGGGTTGTCGTACCGGTCGTCCTCCACGAGGCCGAGGTAGACCGCCATCTTGCGCATCGCGCCGGCCATTCTCCGAGTCCTCCGCTCTGTGGTGGATCGCCCTGTCGCAGGTGTCGAGTGTCCGTCAGCAAAGTAGCTGTGTCACCAAAGTCACCAACTGCCCGCGATCCACGTGGTCTGTCCGCTCATCTGCGGAAATGACCATATTTTCTGCTGTGGTCCGACTTTCTTCGCGACGTTACCCGAGCCGGGGTCTCGCGCCGAGTACCGCAGTGCCGACGCGTACATGTGTCGCACCCGCCAGCACGGCCTGCTCCAGGTCGGCGCTCATCCCGGCCGACACCATCGTGGCAGCCGGATGGGCCCCGCGCAGGCTGGATGACAATTCCATCATCCGCTCGAAGGCGGCCCGTTCGCGTCCCGCGTAGGGACCCGCCAGGGGGGCGACGGTCATGAGGCCGTCGATCCGCAGACCCGGCGCGCCGGCGATGAGGTCCGCCAACTCCGCCATCAGGTCCGGTGCGGCACCGCCGCGGGCCCCGCGCTCGCCCGACTCGGCGTCGAGCGCGATCTGCACGAGGCAGCCGAGCTCGCGCCCCTGCCCCTCCGCGGCCGCCGACAGCGCGGTGACGAGCTTCGGCCGGTCGACCGACTGCACCACGTGCGCGTATCCCGCCACGGAACGGACTTTGTTCGTCTGCAACTGGCCCACGAAGTGCCAGCTCAGCGGCAGATCCGCACAGGCGGCCGCCTTGGGGGCGGCGTCCTGGTCCCGATTTTCCGCAACATGACGGACACCCAGCTCCGCCAGCAGTCGTACGTCGCTCGCCGGGTAGGTCTTGGTGACCACGATGAGGGTCACCTCCTCCCGCTTGCGCCCGGCCGCCGCGCAGGCGGTCGCGATGCGCTCCTCGACCCGGGCGAGGTTCTCCGCGAGCTCGGCCTTACGATCCGTCATTCGTCAGTCCAACCAGACATATCCGGCAAGCCGCCCGGTCACCCGGTCGCGGCGGTACGAGAAGTGGTCCCGCGACTCCAGTGTGCAGACCGGGGAGCGGTGCGCGTGCGCCACCCCCGCCCCGGCCAGCTGCGCGTGCACTCCGGCGACCACGTCGACGGCCGGCGTCCCCCAGCTGGTCTCGGCCCACGCGGCCGGCACCACCTCGGCGACCGCCTCCCGCATCTCGGCGGGCACCTCGTAGCAGCGGCCGCAGACGGCCGGTCCGGTACGGGCGACGATGCGCGCGGGGTCGGCGCCGAGGGCGACCATCGCCTCGACGGCGGCGGGCACCACCCCGGCGACCAGCCCGGGCCGCCCGGCGTGGGCGGCACCGGCGACCCCGGCGACGGGGTCGGCCAGCAGGACCGGCGTGCAGTCGGCGGTGAGCACCGCGAGGGCGAGCCCCCGACGTGCGGTCACGACCGCGTCCACGGAAGGGATGTCGGCGTCGGCGCCCCAGGGGCCGTCGACCACCGCCACGTCCCGGCCGTGCACCTGGTTCATCCAGACCACCAGGTCCGGCTCGATGCCCAGGCGCTCGGCCGTGATCGCCCGGTTCGCGCGAACGGCGGCCGGGTCGTCTCCGACCGCGCCGCCGAGATTGAGCTCCTCGTACGGAACGGCGCTCACCCCGCCCCACCGGTCGGTGAAGGCGAAGTGGGCGCCGTTCTCGCTGTGCTGCCCCAGTGTCACTTCAAGAAGTCCGGTACATCCAGCTCTTCGGCCGGGCTGTCCTGGTAGGGCCGGGCCGTCGGGACCTGCGGTGCGGGGGCCACGGGCTCGACCGGGATCTCCACCGGCGCCGGGGGCTCCTCGCGGGGGGTGACCGTGCCGAGTCCGCCGAAGGCCGGGCGGACCGGCTCGGGCGCGCGGACCGGCGCGGGGGCCGGCTCCTCGCGCTTGGTGGACGCGGCGCCGATGACGTTGTCCCGGCGGGCCGGGGGCTGTCCGCCGTCGAAGCCGGCCGCGATGACGGTGACGCGCACCTCGTCGCCGAGGGCGTCGTCGATGACGGCGCCGAAGATGATGTTCGCCTCGGGGTGCGCGGCCTCGCTCACCAGCTGCGCGGCCTCGTTGATCTCGAAGAGACCGAGGTCCGAGCCGCCGGAGATGGAGAGCAGCACGCCGCGGGCGCCGTCGATGGACGCCTCCAGCAGCGGCGAGGAGATGGCCATCTCGGCGGCGGCCACCGCGCGGTCGTCGCCGCGGGCCGAGCCGATGCCCATCAGGGCCGAGCCGGCCTCGGACATCACGGACTTGACGTCGGCGAAGTCGAGGTTGATCAGACCGGGGGTGGTGATGAGGTCGGTGATGCCCTGGACGCCGGAGAGCAGGACCTGGTCGGCCGACTTGAAGGCGTCGAGCACGCTGACCTGGCGGTCCGAGATGGACAGCAGGCGGTCGTTGGGGATGACGATGAGGGTGTCGACCTCTTCGCGGAGCTCGGCGATGCCGTCCTCCGCCTGGTTCGCGCGGCGCCGGCCCTCGAAGGTGAACGGGCGGGTGACCACACCGATCGTCAGGGCGCCGAGCGAGCGCGCGATGTTGGCGACGACGGGTGCGCCGCCGGTGCCGGTGCCGCCGCCCTCGCCGGCGGTGACGAAGACCATGTCGGCCCCCTTGAGGACCTCCTCGATCTCCTCGCGGTGGTCCTCTGCCGCCTTGCGGCCGACGGCCGGGTTGGCTCCGGCGCCGAGCCCCCGGGTGAGTTCACGGCCGACGTCGAGCTTGACGTCGGCGTCGCTCATCAACAGCGCCTGGGCGTCGGTGTTGATGGCGATGAACTCGACGCCCTTGAGACCGACCTCGATCATTCGGTTGATGGCATTGACACCACCGCCGCCGACACCGATGACCTTGATGACTGCGAGGTAGTTCTGCGGTGCTGCCACGTCGAAGGCCTCTCGCCTCGAGTTACGTGTCGCCGCCTCGCGGGCCTGCGTAGCGACGACTGATGCCGAAATGTGGGACGGTCCGTACGCGCCGACCCGAACCCTCACCCTTAAGTTTAGGGTTAGGGGTGTGTCTGTTCCCTGGACTCTTCCGAACAGGACACTAAGTCGACAAGTAGCGCGTGTTCAACGAACACGCCGAACCTCCCGTTTTTCTTTTCACCCTATGTGATCACCCGTATCGGTGGCCAACCAGGGTGCGTCGGTGTTCGACCTGACGTCAACTCCCGGACACCGCAGGTGCCGTGGGGACGCTCACGTCGAAGTGGTCGGCCTTGGGCGAGGCTTTCAGCAGAGCCGTCAGCGCCCTGCCTTTGGCCTCACCCAGTTCGCCGCTCCCCCAGACGACCGTTCGGCCCCTGGTGAGTTGCAGTACGACCGAATCGTACGACCGGACCGTGACCTGCAGCGTCTCCTTGGAGACGGCCTCGGGGAGGCTTCCGGCGATGCCGACGGCCTCGCGCAGCAGCCGCTCGCCGTCGAAGCGGCGGGCGCTCGGGGAGCCCTCCGCCGCCAGTTCGAGGACCGGAACGTGCGCGGGTGCTTGCCGAACCGTGTCGAATCGCACACCGGAAGCGTCCACTTCGACGAACTGTCCGTCCTTCTTGATGAGCAGGACCGGTTTGCGTTCCGTCACCTTCAGGGCGATCCCGTGCGGCCAGGACCGCACCACGTCGACCGAATCGATGCGGGGCAGCCGGCCCCGCACCCGGCCCGCGATCTCGTCGGTGTCGACGCTCACCAGGGGTGCGCCGACGGGCACGGCCGCGGCTGCGAGGACCTGCTCGGGGGTGAGCACCTCGGTGCCGGAGGCCGTGACCTTCTCGACGCGGAGCCAGGAGGAGCCGTACAGCGCCCAGGTGACGCCGGCGGCGAGGAGCACCGCGGCGGCGAGGGAGGCCAGCACGCGGACCCGGCGCGGCAGTGCGCGACCGGGCCCCCGCGGGCCGGATCTACCCGGCGGTTTCGACGACTTGGGCCGCTTGGGGGCTTTGGGCGCTTTGGATGCGTCCGCACCCTTGGCGCCCTTGCCGCCCCGGCCGGAAGGGCCGCGCTGTGCCGTCGTCGCTCCGGCCACTCCTGTGCCTCCTGGGTCAGCGGTTACCTGCGTGCAGCCGCAATCGCCTCGTAGACCAGACCGACGAGCAGGTCGTCGGCGTCCCGGCGGCCGAACTCGGCGGCGGCGCGGGACATCTCGTACAGGCGGTGCGGATCGGACAGCACCGGGAGGACCTGGCCGAGCACCCACTCGGGCGTCAGCTCCGCGTCGTCCACGAGCAGGCCGCCGCCGGCCTTGACCACCGGCTGGGCGTTGAGCCGCTGTTCGCCGTTGCCGATGGGCAGCGGTACGTAGGCGGCCGGCAGTCCGACGGCGGAGAGTTCGGCGACGGTCATCGCACCCGCACGGCACAGCATCATGTCGGCGGCGGCGTACGCGAGATCCATCCGGTCCACGTACGGTACCGGCACATACGGCGGCATCCCGGGCATGTTGTCGACACGCGGCAGTTCGTTCTTCGGGCCGACCGCGTGCAGGATCTGGATCCCGGAGCGCTGGAGGGTCGGGGCGGCCTGCTGGATCACCTCGTTGAGACGGCGGGCGCCCTGGGAGCCGCCGGAGACCAGCAGCGTCGGCAGGTTGGGGTCCAGGCCGAAGGCGGCGCGCGCCTCGGGGCGGACGGCGGCCCGGTCGAGGGTGGAGATCGAGCGGCGCAGCGGGATGCCCACGTAGCGGGCTCCGCGCAGCTTGCTGTCGGGGGTGGAGACCGCGACGGCGTGGGCGTAGCGGGAGCCGATCTTGTTGGCCAGTCCGGGGCGGGCGTTGGCCTCGTGGACGATGATCGGCACCCCGAGGCGCTTGGCGGCGAGGTAGCCGGGCAGGGCCACGTAGCCGCCGAAGCCGACGACCACGTCGGCCTTGGTGCGCACGAGGATCTCCTCGGCGGCCTTGATGGTGCCACGCAGCCGCCCGGGGACGGTGATCAGCTCCGGGGTGGGCTTGCGGGGCAGCGGCACGGCGGGGATGAGGCCCAGCTCGTAGCCGCGTTCCGGCACCAGGCGGGTCTCAAGGCCCCGTTCCGTGCCCAGGGCGGTGATGCCCACGGTCGGGTCCTGCCTGCGCAGTGCGTCCGCGAGGGCCAGCGCCGGCTCGATGTGGCCGGCGGTCCCCCCACCGGCGAGTACGACATGCACCGAAATTCACCGCTCTCCGGACGGACGCCTCTTGACGCGCCGTCTCATCGACTTCCATATCGGCCCGCTCCGCTTCCAGCCGACTCTCGGCTGCCGCATCGCGAGCGCCGCCCGCGCCGCCGGCTCCTCCCGCGCGAACGCGATGAGCAGTCCGACCGCGAACATGGTCGGCAGCAGGGCCGACCCTCCGTAGGAGAACAGCGGGAGGGGGACCCCGGCGATCGGCAGCAGGCCGAGCACCGCACCGATGTTGATCACGGCCTGGGCCGTGAGCCAGGTGGTCACGCCTCCCGCGGCATACCGTACGAAGGAGTCCTCCGTGCGTCCGGCCACGCGGATACCCGCATAGCCTAGAGCCGCGAACAGGGCGAGCACCGACAGCGTCCCTGCCAGGCCCAGTTCCTCACCGGTGATGGCAAAGATGAAGTCGGTGTGGGCTTCGGGCAGTTGCCCCCATTTTTCCACACTCGCCCCGAGACCGGAACCGAACCATCCGCCGGATGCGAGGGCGTAGATCCCGTGTACGGCTTGCCAGCAGAGGTCGTTCTTGCCCGGTTCTGTCGCCCCGAGGCAGGCGAGCCGGTCCATGCGGTGCGGGCTGGTCTTGATGAGCAGTGCGACGATCACACCCGCGAAGGCGAGCACTCCCACGAACAGCCTCGTCGGCGCCCCGGCCAGCCACAGCAGGCCGAAGAGGACGGCTCCGAGGATCATCGCGGTGCCCATGTCACCGCCGAGCATGATCAGCCCGAGCAGCAGGAAGGCCACCGGGACCAGCGGCACCAGAAGGTGCTTCCACTGGCTCAGCAGCCCCTTGTCGCCCTTGCGGGCCAGCAGGTCGGCGCCCCACAGGATCAGCGCGAGCTTGCCGAACTCGCTGGGCTGGAGCATGAACGGGCCGCCCAGCGAGATCCAGTTCTGGTTGCCGTTGATCGAGACCCCTATCCCGGGGATCTGGACCAGGACCATCAGGAACAGGGTGCCGGCCAGCACCGGATAGGACAGCGCCCGGTGCAGTTTGACCGGCATCCGGGAAGCGGCGAAGAGCAGGACGCCGCCGATCAGGGCGGCCAGGAACTGCTTCTTGAAGAAGTAGGCGTCACCCAGGCCCAGCTGGAGCGCCTTGATCATGGAGGCCGAGTAGACCATCACCAGCCCGAGCACGGTGATGAGCAGGGAGCTGCCGAAAATCAGGTAATACGCGGTGAGCGGGCGGTCCCAGGCCTTGCTCAACTGCCGCTGCGTACGCCGCAGTCCCGACAGCGGCCCGCGCCCGGCGGGCCGCTTGGCCCCGCCCGCCGGGCGTTTGCGGCCCTGCGCCTTGACGGCGGCGGGCCGCCGCCCCGGCAGCATCTGCTTGGCCGGCATCTGTGATCTTCCCCTCCACTCGTACGAGGCGAGCAGCCGGCCGGAGGGAACCTGTCCCGGCGCCTCGGCCTAGGCCGTGTCCGCGGCACTCCCGGAGGCCAGTTCGCGCACCGCGTCGGCGAACGCGTCCCCACGCTTGTTGTAGTTCGCGAACATGTCCATCGACGCACACGCGGGCGCCAGCAGGACCGTGTCCCCGGGCTCCGCGAGCCGGGCCGCTTCCCGGACCGCTGCGAGCATCGCCCCAGTGTCGGTCCGTTCGAGGTCGGTCACCGGGACCTCGGGCGCGTGTCGCGCCAGCGCCTCGGCGATCAGCGCCCGGTCGGCGCCCATCAGCACGGCGCCGCGCAGCCGCTTCGCGGACTTCTGGACGAGCTCGTCGAAGGTCGCGCCCTTGGCGAGGCCCCCGGCGATCCAGACGACCGGCTCGAAGGCCGCGAGGGAGGCCTCCGCGGCGTGGGTGTTGGTGGCCTTGGAGTCGTCGACGTAGCGGACCCCGTCGACCTCGTCCACGTACGCGACGCGGTGCGCGTCGGGGCGGAAGTCGCGCAGCCCGTCGCGGACCGCGCGCGGCTCCACGCCGAAGGCGCGGGCCAGGGCGGCGGCGGCGAGGGCGTTGGCGATGTTGTGCGGGGCGGGCGGGTTGACGTCGTCGACGTGCGCCAGCTCCTGGGCGTTCTTCTGCCGGTTCTGCACGAACGCCCGGTCCACGAGGATCCCGTCGACCACGCCGAGCATGGACGGGCCGGGAGCGCCGAGGGTGAAGCCGATGGCCCGGCAGCCCTCCTCGACGTCGGCCTCCTCGACCAGCCCCTCGGTGGCCGGGTCGGCGACGTTGTAGACGCAGGCGACGGTGTTGCCCTCGTAGATGCGGCCCTTGTCGGCGGCGTACGCCTCCATGGAACCGTGCCAGTCGAGGTGGTCCGGGGCCAGGTTGAGCACGGCCGCGGAGTGGGCGCGTACCGAGGGGGCCCAGTGCAGCTGGTAGCTGGAGAGCTCGACGGCGAGCACGTCGTACCGCTCGTCGCCGGTCACCACGTCGATGATGGGGGTGCCGATGTTGCCGACGGCGGCGGTCTTCAGACCGGCCGCCTTCAGGATCGAGGCCAGCATCTGGGTGGTGGTGGTCTTGCCGTTGGTACCGGTGATGGCGAGCCACGGGGCCGCGTCCTCGCCGCGCAGCTGCCAGGCGATCTCGACGTCGCCCACGACGTCCACACCGGCCTCGGCCGCCGCCAGGAAGAGCGGGCTGTCGGGCTTCCAGCCCGGCGAGGTCACGACCAGCTCGGTGCCCTCGGGCAGGGTCTCGGCGTCGCCGAGGCGTACGGAGACGCCCTTGGCCTCCGCCTCCAGCTCCGCCGCCCGGGCCCGGTGGCCCTCGCTGTCGCCGCCGTCGACGACCGTCACGACCGCGCCGAGGCCGGCCAGGGCGCGGGCGGCGCTGATGCCGCTCACGCCGAGACCGGCGACGGTGATGTTCCTGTCCTGCCAGGAGGTCACTTGTCTGCTGCCCATCCCGCGTAGAAGAGACCGAGACCGACGATCACGCACATGCCCTGGATGATCCAGAAGCGGACCACGACGAGGACTTCCGACCAGCCCTTGAGTTCGAAGTGGTGCTGGAGCGGGGCCATGCGGAAGACGCGCTTTCCGGTCAGCTTGAAGGAGCCGACCTGGATGACGACCGACATCGTGATGAGCACGAAGAGGCCGCCGAGGAGGGCCATCAGGAACTCCGTGCGGGAGCAGATGGCCAGGCCCGCGAGGGCGCCGCCGAGCGCGAGCGAACCGGTGTCACCCATGAAGATCTTGGCGGGCGAGGTGTTCCACCACAGGAAGCCGAAGCAGGCGCCCATCAGGGCGGAGGCGACGACCGCGAGGTCCAGCGGGTCGCGCACCTCGAAGCAGGCGTTCGGGTTGGTGAGGTCGACCGCGTTGGCGCAGGACTCCTGGAACTGCCAGACGCCGATGAAGGTGTAGGCGCCGAAGACCATCACGGCGGCACCCGTCGCGAGGCCGTCCAGGCCGTCGGTCAGGTTCACGCCGTTGGACATGGCCAGGATCATGAACAGGGCCCAGACCACGAACAGCACGGGGCCGATGGACCAGCCGAAGTCCGTGACGAAGGAGAGCTTCTCCGAGGCCGGGGTCAGTCCGCGGGAGTCCTTGAACTGGAGCGCGAGCACCGCGAAGGCGATGCCGACGATCAGCTGGCCGGCCATCTTGGCCTTGGCCCGCAGACCGAGCGAACGCCGCTTGACGATCTTGATGTAGTCGTCGAGGTAGCCGACCAGGCCCATGCCCGCCATCAGGAACAGCACCAGCAGGCCCGAGAAGCTCGGCTCCTCACCGGTGATGACCTTGGTCAGGGCGTACGCGATGAGCGTGGCCAGGATGAAGGAGATACCGCCCATGGTGGGCGTGCCCTTCTTCCCGGCGTGGCCGCGCGGGCCGTCGTCGCGGATGAACTGGCCGTAGCCCTTGCGGGCCAGCAGCTTGATCAGCAGCGGCGTGCCGATCACGGTGAGGAACATGCCGATGACACCGGCGAACAGGATCTGCCTCATCGGTCGGCGACCCCGCCCTCGCGCTCCAGCAACGCCAGCGCGACCCGCTCCAGGCCGACCGACCTGGAAGCCTTCACCAGCACGACGTCCCCCGGGCGCAGTTCACTGCGCAACAGGTCGACCGCCGCCTGCGCGTCGGACACGAGCACCGACTCCTCACCCCACGAACCCTCGTTATATGCGCCCAGTTGCAGCCAGGACGCTTCCCTGCCCCCGACTGCCACGAGCCTGCTCACGTTGAGCCGGACGGCAAGCCGCCCCACCGCGTCGTGCTCGGCCAGCGATGCGTCGCCGAGCTCGGCCATGGGGCCGAGCACCGCCCACGTACGTCCCCCGTCCGCCTTGCCGGCCTCACCCATCGCGACAAGTGCGCGCAGGGCGGCCCGCATGGACTCCGGGTTCGCGTTGTAGGCGTCGTTGACGATCGTCACGCCGTCCTCGCGTTCGGTGACCTCCATCCGCCACCGGGACAGCGTGCCCGCTCCGGAGAGCGCTGTGGCGATCTCCTCGACCGGCATGCCCAGGACATGGGCGACGGCGGCCGCGGCGAGCGCGTTCGACACGTGGTGCTCACCGTACAGCCGCAAGGTCACATCGCTGCACCCGGTCGGTGTGTGGAGTGTGAAGGCGGGCTGTCCCGCGGGCGTCATCCGGACCTCGGTGGCGCGTACGTCGGCGTCCTCGGCCTCGCCGAAGAGGACCGTACGGGCCTTCGTGCGGGCGGACATGGCGCGCACGAGCAGGTCGTCGGCGTTGAGTACGGCGACGCCGCCCTCGGCCTCGGACGGCAGGGCCTCGACCAGCTCCCCCTTGGCCTGGGCGATGGCCTCGCGGCCGCCGAACTCGCCGATGTGGGCGGTGCCGACGTTCAGGACGAGGCCGATGCGCGGCGGGGTCAGGCCGGTCAGGTAGGCGATGTGGCCGATGCCGCGGGCGCCCATCTCCAGGACCAGGTGGCGGGTCTCCGCGGTGGCCTTCAGGGCGGTGAGCGGCAGGCCGATCTCGTTGTTGAGGGAGCCGGGCGTCCACACCGTGGGCGCGTGGTGCTGGAGCACCTGGGCGATGAGGTCCTTGGTGGAGGTCTTGCCGGCGGAGCCGGTCAGGGCCACCACGTCGGTGCCGAGACGTTCGACGACGGTGCGGGCGAGGGCGCCGAGCGCCTTCTCCACGTCGGGCACCACGATCGCCGGTACGCCGACGGGCCGGGCGGCGAGGACGGCGGCGGCGCCGGCGGCGACGGCGCGCTCGGCGTAGTCGTGGCCGTCGACGTGCTCGCCCTCGAAGGCGGCGAAGAGGCTGCCGGGCTCCACCTGGCGGGAGTCGATGACGACGGGTCCGCCGATCCGCACCGACGGATCCGGTATGTCGTGGGGCCGCCCGCCGGTGATGTCGGCGATCTCGGCGAGGGAAAGGGCGATCACTGGTCCACCTCGGCCTGTCGGGCGCTGAGCTGCTGGTTCTCGATGGCCGCGCGGAGCACGGCGCGGTCGTCGAAGGGGCGTACGACGCCCGCGGTGTCCTGACCCTGCTCGTGGCCCTTGCCGGCGACGAGGACGGTGTCGCCGGCCTCGGCGCGCGCGACGGCGGCGGCGATGGCCGCGGCCCGGTCGGCGTCGACGAGGACCGTGCCGCGCTCCTCGGCGGGCACGGAGACGGCGCCCTCGAACATCGCGGCGAGGATCTTCAGGGGGTCCTCGGAGCGCGGGTTGTCGGAGGTCAGGACGGCGGTGTCGGCGTACCGGGCCGCCGCGGCGCCCATCGGGGCGCGCTTGGTGGTGTCGCGGTCGCCGCCGCAGCCGAGGACGATGTGCAGCTTGCCGGTGGTGACCTCGCGCAGGGCGCGGAGCACCGACTCGACGGCGTCCGTCTTGTGGGCGTAGTCGACGACGGCCAGGTACGGCTGTCCCGCGTCGACCCGCTCCAGGCGGCCCGGGACCCCGGGGACCGCGGCGACGCCGTCGGCGGCGGTCTGCGGGTCGAGGCCGGCGGCGGCGAGCGTGACGATCGCGGCGACGGTGTTGGCGACGTTGAACGGTCCGGGCAGCGGGGCCTTGGCCCGTACGCGCTGTCCCTCGGGCCCGACCAGGGTCAGGGTGGAGTCCATGTGGCCGCTGACCACGTCCTCGGCGCGCCAGTCGGCGGCCGGGTCGCCGGTGGCGGAGAAGGTGACGACCGGGATCGGCGCCTCCTTGGCGAGGCGGCGGCCGTACTCGTCGTCGATGTTGACCACGCCGACGCGGGCCCGGCGCTCGGTGAAGAGCTGGGCCTTGGCCTGGAAGTAGTCCTCCATGCCGGTGTGGAACTCCATGTGTTCCGGGCTCAGGTTGTTGAAGACGGCGACGTCGAAGACGCAGCCGTCGACCCGGCCCAGGACCAGGGCGTGGCTGGAGACCTCCATGGCCACGGCCTCGACGCCGCGTTCGCGCATGACGGCGAACAGGGCCTGGAGGTCGGTGGCCTCGGGGGTGGTCCGCTCGGACTTGATGCGCTCGTCGCCGATGCGCATCTCGACGGTGCCGACGAGTCCGGTGGTACGTCCGGCCGCGCGCAGCCCGCCTTCGACGAGGTACGCGGTGGTGGTCTTGCCGGAGGTGCCGGTGATGCCGAGCTGGAGCAGGGCTTCGCCGGGCCGGCCGTAGATCTCGGCGGCGAGCTCGCCCATCCGGCCGCGCGGGTCGGCGACGGCCAGGACCGGCAGGCCGGTCGCGGCGGCGCGCTCGGCGCCCTCCGGATCGGTCAGCACGGCGGCGGCGCCGAGGGCGGCCGCCTGGGCGGCGAAGTCCGCACCGTGCAGCCGGGCGCCGGGCAGGGCCGCGTACAGGTCTCCGGGGCGTACCGCACGGGAGTCGTGCGTGATGCCGGTGATCTGAGCGGCGCCGGACTCGGGCAGACCCAGCAGGGTGGCCAGCTCGCCCAGGGGGGTCGGGCGGGCGGACACGGGCCGGGGCGCTCCCGGCGGCGCTGCCGGGGCGGCTTTCTGGGCGGTTCTGGGCTGATCAGCGTGGGGCACGGCGGTGAGCGTACCGGGCGCGGCGGGCCGCTCGCGAAGCGAGGGCCCCACTTCGGCGCCGGCGGCCGTCTGGTTCCCCGGTTCCGGGGTGATCGTTGTCACTGGTCGTGCCTCGCGCTCTGGTGGCTGGACGGTCGGTTCACGGCCCGGGCTGCGGACCGGTGGGGGCGCTGCTCGGGGCGGCGGGCGGCGGGCCCGCGTCGTAGGTCACGGGCAGGCCGGCGGGGGCCGTTCCGGTGGGTGCGACCTGGAGGGTCTTGAGGGCGAACTCCATGACCGTCTTGTAGATCGGGCCGCAGATCTGGCCGCCGAAGTAGCTGCCCTTGGTGGGGTTCTGGATGGCGCAGTAGACGGTGATGCGGGGGTTGTCGGCGGGGGCGAAGCCGGCGAAGGAGGCGGTGTAGCCCTTGTAGCGGCCGGTGGCCGGATCCACCCGGTTGGAGGTGCCGGTCTTCCCGCCGACCCGGTAGCCGGGGATCTTCGCCTTGGTGCCGGTGCCCTCCTGGTCGTCGACCACGGATTCGAGCATCTCGGAGAGGGTCTTGGCCGTTTCGGCGCTGATCACCCTGGCCTGCTCGGGGGCCGGGGCCGGGGTGAAGCGGCCGTCGGGGCCCTTGGTGCCGCGCACCAGGGTCGGGGTGATGCGGACGCCGCCGTTGGCGATGGTGGAGTACACGGAGGCGGCCTGCATGGCGTTGAGGGACAGGCCCTGGCCGAAGGGGATCGTGTACTGCTGGGAGGTGGACCAGGCCTCGGGCCTGGCGAGGATCCCGCGGGATTCGCCGGGGTAGTTCAGGCCGGTGGGGCGTCCGATGCCGAACTTGTCCAGGTAGGAGTAGAGGACCTTGTTGGCCTCGGACTGGGTGGCGCCGAGCTGGCCGGTGGCCAGGATGGTGCCGATGTTGGAGGACTTGGCGAGGACCCCGTTGAGGGTCAGGTACCAGGTCGGGTGGTCGATGTCGTCCTTGAAGAGCCGGTCGCCGCGGTGGAGCCGGTTGGGGACCTCGACGTGGGTGTCGGGGCGGGCCTTCTTCTCCTCCAGGACGGCGGCCATCGACATGACCTTGGCGGTGGAGCCGGGCTCGTACACGTCCTGGAGCGCGGCGTTGCCCATCGCGGCGGAGCGGGCCCGGGTCAGGTCGTTGGGGTCGAAGCCGGGGGCGTTGGCCATGGCCAGCACCTCGCCGGTGCGGGTGTCCTGGACGATGACGTAGCCGCGGTCGGCGCCGGACTTCTCGACCTGTTCGGCGATGGCGCTCTGCGCGGCCCACTGGATGTCGCGGTCGATGGTCAGCTCGATGTCGTCGCCGGGCACGGCGGGCTTCTCGCTGGATCCCGCGGTGGGGACGCGGCGGCCGCCGGACTGGGCGTAGGTCAGTTCGCCGTCCTTGCCGGCGAGCTTCTTGTCGAGGGCGGATTCCAGGCCGCCGCCGCCCTTGCCGTCGGCGTTGACGTAACCCAGTATCCCGGCGGCGAGGTCGCCGCCCGGGTACACGCGCTTGCTGCTGACCTCGTTGAAGATGCCGGCGATGACGTTGGCGCCGGGGCCGTTCTTCTTCTTGTCGGCGGCCGCCTTGTCGGCGAAGAGCTTCTTGAGGTCCTTGATCTGGTTCCAGACCTGGGGGGTCTGGCGGCGGGCCAGGATCACGTAGCGGCTGTTCTTGGTCTGGAGGCGCTTGGCGAGCTCTGCGGCGTCGGCTCCGAGGATGGGCGCGAGGAGGGCCGCGGCCTGCTGGGGGGCGTCGGGGGCCTTGCTCTCCTGCGGGGTGAACATCTTCGGGTCGGCGGTGATGTCGTACGCGTCGACGCTGGTGGCCAGGGCCACGCCCTTGCGGTCGGTGATCTCCCCGCGCTCGGCGGCCAGGGTGTGGCTGGCGAAGCGGTTCTCGCTGGCCTTGGCGGAGTACGCGGAGGCGTCGACGGCCTGCACCTGGAGGAGCCGGACGACGAAGGCGAGCATGACGAGGGTGAGCCCGACGCCGACCAGGCGCAGCCGGGGTTTCGGGTTCCCGAGCCGGATGGTGTGCGGCTGCCCTTGCCCCGGCCGGGCGGTGACCCGGGCCCGCGGCACCGCCGCCTTGGGGCTCACCGCCGCACTCCGCGCCGCGGCGCGGGAGCCGGGGGCGTCACACCCCTGGGGCTCCGCGCCAGACCCCGCGCCGGGTCGCAGCCGAACCCAGCCCCGCCGGCGATTGAGGCGCGGGTCCGGGTGGCGCCCGGGGAACGGTGGAAGGGCGGGGCGGGGTGCTGCCCCGCGGGGGTCCGGGTTGCGGCGGGGGGCGGGGCGGGGTGGAGTCCCGCTGGGGGTCCCCCCGGCGGTAGCTGGGGGAGGGTCCGCGTCACGACGTCACCTGCCTGGCGTAGGGGTGGGTTGCGGGGTTCCGCCGGGGGCCTGGGCCGGGGCCGACGGGGCGGCCGACCCGGGGGCGGGGCCCTGCGGAACCGGCGGAGCGACCGGCGGGGCCGGGGCCTCGGCCGGCGCCGGGGTGCCCGCGGTCCTGCCGTCGGGGCCGAGGAAGACGGGGCTCCCTCCGGGCACCAGGCCCAGCTCGCGCGCCCGCCGCTGGAGGGCGTCCGGCGCCGAGTAGGCGTCCACGTCCCGCTGGAGCGCCTGCTGCTCGTCCGTCAGCCCGGTGGTCTCCTTCTTCAGCCGGCTCAGCTGGAAGGAACCCTCGTTCAGCGCCGAGTTCAGCAGCAACAGGCTGATCAGACCGCCCGCGAGCAGCGCCACCACCAGCAGGACGAACGGCATCCGCGCCGCCCCGCCGCCCTGCGGCCGCGGCCGGGCGGCGCCCGCGCGGGCCTTGGTCACAGCCGCGCCTCGCGGATGCGCTCGACGCCCCGGAACCGGGCCGGGGCGGCCCGCCGGTTCTCGGCGATCTCCTCCTCGGTCGGCAGCTCCGCGCCGCGCGTCAGCAGCTTCAGCTTCGGCTGGTACTTCTCCGGGACGACCGGCAGCCCCGGCGGGGCCGTGGAGGTGGCGCCGGCGGCGAAGACCTGCTTCACGAGGCGGTCCTCCAGGGAGTGGTACGAGAGCACCGCGATCCGGCCGCCGACCGCGATCCGGTCGACCGCCGCCGGGATGGCCCGCTCCAGCCCGGAGAGCTCGCCGTTGACCTCGATGCGCAGGGCCTGGAAGGTCCGCTTGGCGGGGTTGCCGCCGGTGCGCTTGGCCGCCTGCGGCAGGGCGTCGCGGATCAGCTCCACGAGGCGGGCGCTGTTGGAGAAGGGCTCCTTCTCCCGCTCCCGCACGATCGCGGACACGATCCGCTTGGCCTGCTTCTCCTCGCCGTACTGGCGCAGGATCCGCACCAGCTCGCCGGGGGCGTAGGTGTTGAGGACCTCGGCGGCACTGATGCCGGTCGTCTGGTCCATGCGCATGTCCAGCGGCGCGTCCTGGGCGTACGCGAACCCGCGGTCGGCCTCGTCGAGCTGCATGGAGGAGACGCCGAGGTCGAAGAGGATGCCCTGGACGGCCGGGAGTCCCAGGCCGTCGAGCACCTCGGCGAGGTCGGCGTAGATCGCGTGGACGAGCGTGGCCCGGTCGCCGAAGGGCGCGAGCCGCTCCCCGGAGAGCCGCAGGGCCTCCTTGTCGCGGTCGAGGCCGATCAGTCGCGCCTCGGGGAACCGGGTCAGCAGGGCCTCGCTGTGGCCGCCGAGGCCGAGGGTGCAGTCGACGACGACGGCCCCCGGCCTCTCCAGCGCCGGGGCCAACAGGTCCAGGCACCGCTGGAGCATCACCGGGACATGTCGGGACTCGCTAGTCAAAGCGCCCTCTCAGATAACGGCGCGGCAGGCATACGCCGCGCCGCGCACGCGGAGTGTTACCAGGGGGCCGGGCGGCCGGTGAGGGCCGGGCTCCGGCCGGTTCGCGTCACTTTAGTGCAACGGTCGCCGCGGTCAACGAACCGCCCCGCGCCCGGTGCGCCCTTCCCCCAGACAAAGCCCAAAAGCCGTGAATCACCCGAACAGCGGCCCCCGTCTCACCCCTGTGGGTTAGCTCACAACAAGGCTTGTTGACCTTCTTTGTCCACCCTCACTCAATGCCTCACCGAGCTGTGACCACTAACGTCATAACCATGACGACTTCCGCATCCCTGCCCGCCCGCCCCACGCCCCAGGCATCAAGCGGCGAATCCGTCACCGACCGGCTGGTAGCGGCCAACCAACGCTACGCGGCCCAGTTCACCGACCCCGGCATGGACGCCCGCCCCGTCCTGCACGTGGCCGTCGTGGCCTGCATGGACGCCCGCCTCGACCTGCACAAGGCCCTGGGCCTGGAGCTCGGCGACTGCCACACCATCCGCAACGCCGGCGGGGTGGTCACCGACGACACCATCCGCTCGCTCACCATCAGCCAGCGGGCCCTCGGCACCCGCTCGGTCATACTCATCCACCACACCGGCTGCGGTCTCGAAAGCCTGACCGAGGACTTCCGGCACGAGCTGGAGGACGAGGTCGGCCAGCGCCCCGCCTGGGCCGTGGAGGCCTTCCGCGACGTGGACCAGGACGTCCGCCAGTCCATGCAGCGGGTCCGGACGAACCCCTTCCTGCTCCACAAGGACGATGTGCGAGGCTTCGTCTTCGACGTGCACACCGGGCTCCTGCGGGAGATCGATCCGGCCACCTGAGTGACAGGGGCGCCGAAGGCCGTCAAGAATGCGGGGAGACGACACCCGGAACCCTTCCGGGACGGCGTCCGTGTTTCGGGGTGGGCCGGTTCAAGCGCCAACAGCGTCGGCCCTGAGAAAGGGCCGAGGAGAACCAGGTGACCACGTACGACGACCGAGCGAGCCTCGCTGATCTGACCAGCACGGCCGAGCGGGTCCGCCGGTCGGTCGAGAGCGTGATCGAGGGCAAGCCCGAGGTCGTACGGATCGCGCTGACCGTGCTGCTGGCCGAGGGACACCTCCTGATCGAGGACGTCCCCGGCGTCGGCAAGACGATGCTGGCCAAGACGCTCGCCAAGTCCATCGACTGCTCGGTCCAGCGCATCCAGTTCACGCCGGACCTGCTGCCGTCCGACATCACCGGCGTCAGCATCTACGACCAGCAGCGGCGCGAGTTCGAGTTCAAGCCCGGCGCGATCTTCGCGCAGATCGTCATCGGCGACGAGATCAACCGCGCCTCCCCCAAGACCCAGTCCGCGCTGCTGGAGTCGATGGAGGAGCGCCAGGTCACCATCGACGGCACCACCTACGCCCTGCCCAGCCCGTTCATGGTCGTCGCCACCCAGAACCCGGTCGAGATGGAGGGCACCTACCCCCTCCCCGAGGCCCAGCGCGACCGGTTCATGGCCCGCGTCTCCGTCGGCTACCCCAGCCCCGAGGCCGAGCTCCAGATGCTCGACGTGCACGGCGGGCTCTCCCCGCTCGACGACCTCACCGCCGTCGCGCACGCCCACGACGTGGTCAAGCTGATAGAGGCCGTCCGCGAGGTGTACGTCGCCGCGCCCGTACGCCGCTACGTGGTCGACCTGGTCTCCGCGACCCGCAGCCACCCGGAGCTGCGCCTGGGCGCCTCGCCCCGCGCCACCCTGCACCTGCTGCGCGCCGTCAAGGCCTCCGCGGCCCTGTCCGGCCGGGACTACGTCCTGCCCGACGACGTCCAGCAGCTGGCCGCCCCCGTCCTCGCGCACCGGCTGCTGCCCACCGCGCAGGCGCAGCTGAACCGGCGCACCGCCGAGCAGGTCGTCCACGACATCCTCCAGCGCACCCCCGTCCCCGCCGCGCACCACCGCGGCGAGATGCCGCCCGGCGCGGGCGCCCGGAGCTTCTGATGGCGGCCGGTGCCCCGCACGGCGCCGGCGGGCAGGTCAGGGACCCCGGCGGGCTGCGCGCCTCGCTGGCCGGGCTGACCACCCGGGGCCGCTCTTTCCTGGCCGCCGGAGCCGCCGCCGCCGTCTGCGCGTACGTACTGGGCCAGGGCCAGCTGCTGCGGGTCGGGCTGCTGCTCGTCGCCCTGCCCCTGATCTGCGTCCTCGCCCTGCACCGCACCCGCCACCGGGTCACCGCGACCCGGCGCCTGACCCCGCCGCGGGTGCCCGCCGGCGGGGAGGCCCGGGTGCAGCTGCGGCTGGAGAACGTCTCCCGGGTCCCCACCGGACTGCTGATGCTCCAGGACCGGGTGCCCTACGTGCTCGGGCCGCGGCCCCGCTTCGTACTGGACCGGGTCGAATCCGGCGGCCGCCGCGAGGTGTCGTACCGGGTCCGCTCCGACCTGCGCGGCCGCTACCCGCTCGGCCCCCTCCAGCTGCGCCTGACCGACCCCTTCGGGCTGGTCGAGCTGACCCGCTCCTTCACCGCCTACGACACCCTCACCGTCGTCCCGCGCACCCAGCCCCTGCCCCCGGTCCGGATGACCGGCGAGGCCGGCGGCTACGGCGACGGCAGCCGCCGCTCGCTGGCACTGGCCGGCGACGACGACGTGATCCCGCGCACCTACCGGCGCGGCGACGACCTGCGCCGGGTGCACTGGCGCTCCACCGCCCGCTACGGCGAGCTGATGGTGCGCCGCGAGGAGCAGCCCCAGCGCACCAAGGCCACCGTCCTGCTGGACACCCGCGGCCCGGCGTACGAGGGCGCGGGCCCCGACTCCGCCTTCGAGTGGGCGGTGTCGGCCGCCGCCTCCACCCTGCTGCACGTCCTGGAGCAGGGGTTCTCGGTGCGGCTGCTGACCGACACCGGCGACTCGGTGCCCGGTGAGGGCGGCGGGGGCTTCTCCTCCGGCGGGGCGGAGTCCGCCGAGGCGGCCGGGCTGATGATGGACACCCTCGCGGTCGTCGGCCACTCCGACGGGAGCGGGCTGGGCCGCGCCTACGACGCGGTCCGCAGCGGCGGAGCGGGCCTGGCCTCCTCCGGCGGCGACGGCCTGCTCATCGCCTTCTTCGGCGACCTCGACGAGGAACAGACCGAAATGGCGGCCCGGATGCGGCAGCGCAGCGCGGGCGCGGTGGCGTTCGTACTGGACTCCGCGACCTGGACCGGAGCGCCCTCACGGGCGGAGGAGCGGCTGCGCAGGCTGCGGGACGCGGGCTGGACGGCGCTGGCCGTCCCGCCCGGCGCCGCCTTCGCCGAGCTGTGGCGGCAGGCCGGGAACGCTCCCCTCGGCCCGGAGACCTCCGGAGGCTGGGGATGAGCGGGCGCACGCGGGTGACGCTCTTCGGAATGCTGGCGACGCTGCTGACCTCCTGGTCGCTGGCCCCGCTGGTGGAGTCCTCGGGCTGGCTGCTCCAGGCGGCGGCCCTGCTCGGCGTACAGGCCGCGGTCGGGGCCGGCGGGCGGCGGGTGCCGCTGGCACGGTCGCTGACCGTGGCGGCGCAGCTGCTGGTGTCGCTGCTGCTGCTCGCCCTCCTCTTCGCGGGGAAGGCCGAGTCCGCCGGGAGCGGGCCGCTGTCCTTCCTGGTCACCGACTTCGGGGCGCTGTTCCAGCAGGGCGTGCGGGACGTGGGCGAGTTCGCGATACCGGCCCCGCTGACCGACGGCATCCGGCTGCTGCTGCTGGCCGGGGTGCTGCTGATCGGGCTGCTGGTGGACGTGCTCGCGGTGACGCTGCGGACCGCCGCGGCGGCCGGGCTGCCGCTGCTGGCGCTGTACTCGGTGGCCGCCGGGCTGTCGACCGGCCAGGGCGGTTCCTGGTTCGCCTTCCTGCTGGCCGGCGCGGGCTACCTGATGCTGCTGCTGTCGGAGGGCCGCGACCGGCTGGCCCAGTGGGGCCGGGTCTTCGGCGGCGCCCCGAGCACGCGGGTGTCGGCGGCCTCCGGGTACGGGGGCGGCGCGGGCGGCGGGCGGGCCGTGGCGCCCGTGCGCTTCGGGCGCCGGATCGGCGTGGTCGCGCTGGGCGTGGCGGTGGCGGTGCCGGCGGTACTGCCGTCGCTCGGCGGCGGGCTGCTGGGCGCCCAGGGCGACGAGGCGGGCGCGGCGGGCGGGGGCGGCGGCACCATCTCGGCGGTGAACCCGCTGGTCTCGCTGCAGAGCAGCCTGAACGCGCAGGACAACCGGGTGGTGCTGAAGTACCGCACGGACAGCCCCCAGCTCGGCGAGCAGTACCTGCGGATCCTGGCGCTGGACGAGTTCAACGGCGTCAAGTGGGAGGCCTCCGGGCGGCCGCTGACGGACGTGCCCGAGCGGCTGCCGAACCCGACGGGGCTGAGCGACCGGGTGCGCGAGGGCGCGACCGAGGTACGGACCTCCGTCTCGGCGGCGCAGACGTACGCCCAGCGCTACCTGCCGATGCCGTACCCGGCCACTCAGATCGACATCGCCGGCAAGTGGCGGTACGAGCCCGCCGGCCGGACCCTGGTCGGGGACCAGCTGGCCAAGGACCGCTTCCAGAACGTGCAGGGCGCGCAGTACACCGTACGGAGCCTGCTGCTGCGGCCCACGGCCGCGCAGCTCCAGGCCGCGCCGGCCCCCAACCCGCTGGTGCGGGACGAGTACACGAAGCTGCCGGAGAACCTGCCGCCGGTGGTGGCGGAGACGGCCCGGCGGGTCACCCAGGGCGCGCAGGACGACTACACGCGGGCCGTGCGGCTCCAGGACTTCTTCGCGGTGAACGGCGGCTTCCGCTACGACACCAAGGTGTCGTCGGGGACGGGCTCGCAGGCCATCGCCCGCTTCCTGGCGGACAAGGAGGGCTTCTGCGTCCACTTCGCCTTCTCGATGGCGGCGATGTCGCGCTCCCTGGGCATCCCGGCGCGGGTCGCGGTCGGTTTCACGCCGGGCGAGAAGCAGGCCGACGGCAGTGTGAACGTCTCGATGCGGGACGCCCACGCGTGGCCCGAGCTGTACTTCGAGGGCGTGGGCTGGACCCGGTTCGAGCCGACGCCCCGCTCGGGCATCTCGCTGCCGGACTACAGCCGCGCCGAGACCCCGGCCCCGCAGCCGTCCGCGCCTTCCGCGCTGCCCTCGCAGTCCGCGTCGGCCCCGGCGCCCATGCCCTCGCAGGCCGAGGCGTGCCCGCCGGAGCTGAAGAAGCTCGGCGAGTGCGGGGTGCCGGCCGCACAGCAGGACGCCGGCAAGGGCTCCGGCGGTTTCCCGCTGGGCGCGGTCCTCGGCTGGACCGGCGCCGCCCTGGCGGTCCTGGCGCTCCTGCTGCTGCCGCTGCTGTGGCGCCGCCGGGTCCGCGAGCGGCGGCTGGCCGCCCCGGACGTGCTGGCCGCCTGGCGGGAGCTCGGCGACAGCGCCTGGGACGTGGGCATCCCGCCCGACGAGGCGCTGTCGCCGCGCCGGGCGGCGGGCCGGGTCGTGGTCCTGGGCAAGCTGGACGGTGAGCCCGCGCAGGCGGTGCACCGGGTCGCGGGCGCGGTGGAGCGGGCGCTGTACGCCCCGCCCGGCACGGACGTCTCGTACCCGGAGCTGGCCGCCGACGTGCGGGCGGCCGGTGCGGCCCTGCTGGCCGCCGTGGGCCGCCGGGCCCGGCTGCGCGCGCTGCTGCTCCCCCGGTCGGGAGCGCGCGTCACCGCCGCCTTCTCCGCCCGGGTGGCGGCCGTGTCGGAGCGGGCCGCCGCCCTCCGGGGCCGGATCCGGGTCCCGGTCCGCACCCGCGGCTGACACGGCGCAGGGGCGGGGCGGGGCGGGGAGACGGAAAAGCCGGTGCGGCCGGGCTCGTTCCCCCCGAGCCCCGCCGCACCGGCGTGTCCATCCCGGCCAGGGACCCGGTCCGCTCCGCGGCCCCGTGTCCGCGGTGCGGGCCGAGCGGCCCTGTCCATGGCCTCCAGTCTGCTGTCTTCGCAGGTGGGAGCCCATCCGTACACGTACTCATCTATCGGCCTGAGTACGGATACTCAGTTCTACGCCGCCGACCGGCGGCAGCGGCACCGCCGACCGGGCGTCAGCGGTTCCCGCTCACCCGCCCCCGCAGCAGCAGCGACAGCGCCGAGTGGACGTCGTCCAGGGACCGCTCGCGCTGGAAGGCCTGCCAGTCCAGCGCGGCCACCAGCACCATCCCGACCAGCGCGGCCGCCGTCAGCGGCACGTCGATCTCGGCGCTGAGCTCCCCGCGCTCCACGCCCTCCCGCAGCACCGACTCGACGACCGCCACCGCCTCGCCCCGCACCACCATCAGGGTGGACTGCCAGGCCCGGTTGGTCCGCCAGAGTTCGGCGACGTACAGCTGGGTGAAGGCCGGGTACCGGTCGATGAAGACCAGACCCGCGCGGATCATCGCGTCAAGGGCCTCGATCCGGCTGCCGCCGCGCGCCTCGGTCTCGTCCGCGGCGGACCGCAGCGAGGCGGTCAGCAGACCCACCCCGTGCCGCAGCAGCTCCTCGAAGAGCTCGGTCTTGCTCGCGAAGTTGTAGTAGACGGTGCCCTTGGCGACGCCGGCCCGCTCGGCGATCTCGTCGACCGTGGTCGCGGAGAAGCCCTGTTCGGCGATGAGGGTGACGGCCGCCTCGTACAGCTTCTGCCGCGTGGCCTGCCGCCGGGCGCCGCCCGCGGTGGTGCTGCTGCTTTCCATGGCGCTGATTCTCACAGGTCACAGCCCCTTACAGGCTCAGTTCCGGGTGCAGCCGGTCCATCGTCCACACCTGCTTGCCGCGGGCGGCGAGCGCGGTGAGGGCCAGGGCCCCGGCCGTGAAGGCCGCCAGCACCGCGCAGCCCTGCCACACCGGGGTGAGGTCGCCGCCGGTGATGAGGCGGCGCAGGCTCTCGACGATGTACGACATCGGCAGGTACGGGTGGATGCCGTTGAAGAAGTCCGGGCTGGTCTGGACGGGGTAGGTGCCGCCGGCCGAGGTCAGCTGGAGCATCAGGACGGCGAGGACCAGGATGCGCCCGGCCGCGCCGAACTTGGCGTTCAGCCACTGGATGATCGCCGCGAAGCAGGCCGTGACGAGGACCAGGAAGCCGATGGTCAGGGCCGGGTGGGCCATCTTCAGACCGAGGCCCGGGGCCCAGTGCAGTACGGACATCAGCGCGCCCACCTGCGCGGCGCCGAGGCCGACCACGGGCAGCCAGCCCGCGAGGGCGATCCGCCAGGGCGAGGCGCCGGCGGCCAGGGCCCGCTTGTTCATGGGGGCGATCAGCATGTAGGCGACCATCGCGCCGACCCACAGCGACAGCGGGATGAAGTACGGGGCGAAGCCGGTGCCGTAGTTGGGCGCCTTGTGCAGGGCCTGGTTGGCGAGCTGCACCGGGTCGGCCATGACCTGGGTGCGGGCGTCGCGCTGCTGCTGGTCGTAGTCCGGGATCTTGCCGACCCCGTCGTGCAGGCCGCCGGCGAGCTGGCCGCTGCCGTCGACCAGCTTGAACATGCCGCCGTTGAGCTGCTGCGCGCCGTCGCCGAGCTTGCCGACGCCCTCGCCCAGCTTGCCGGAGCCGCCCGCGGCGGTGCCGATGCCCTTGTGCAGCTCGACCATGCCGGCGGCGACCTTGTGGGCGCCGTCGTTGAGGGCGTTGGCCTGGGTGATGGCAGCGTCGAGGTCGCCCGCGAGGCCGGGGGCCTTGACGGCGAGTTCGCGGGCCTTGTTCTCCAGGTCGGTCAGCTGGTTCCCGAGCTTGGTGACGTCGCCCTTGGAGTTGCCGAGGACGGTGTTCACGTCGCCCGTCAGCAGGGCGGCCTGAGCCGCGTCGTCCTTGATCTTCTTCTGCAGGTCGCAGAAGCCCGCGGGCAGCTGGGGGTCGGGCTTGACGCAGTACCGGGTGTAGTTGGAGTCCGCGAGGCCCGCGACCTGCTTGGTGATCGCGGCGGCGGCCGGGGCCTTCTCGACGGCCTTGTCGAGGTGGCTGTTGACGACCTTGGCCGTGTCGGCGACCAGCTTGGCGGTGTCCGCCAGGTTCTTGGGGTCCTTGACGAAGGGGCGGGCCTTGTCGGCGGCGCCGTTGACCACGTCGGCGACCTTCTGGGTGCCGTCCGCGACCTGCCGGGAGCCGCTCTCCAGCTTGCCGGCGGCCTCGTTGAGCTTCTTCAGGCCGCCGGTGAGCTCCCCGGTCTTCTCCTTGGCCGTGTCGAGGCCGTCGGCGAGGTCCTTGGCGCCCTGCTGGGCCTTGCCCGCGCCGTCCTTGAGCTTGTCGGCGCCGTCGGCGGCCTCGGCGGTCTTGTCGTGCAGGTCGGAGAAGGAGACGAAGATCCTGTCGAGGAACTTGCGGGACGCCTTGGTGGAGGCGGCCGAGCGGACCTCGGAGAAGACGGTGCGCGAGATCGAGCCGACGATGTAGTTGTTGGCGTCGTTCGTGCGGACCTGGAGGGCCCCGGTGGCGGGGTCCGCGCCGCCGCTGGAGGCGATCTTCTCGCTGAAGTCGGCGGGCATGGTCAGGGAGAGGAAGTACGTTCCGTCCTCCAGTCCCTTCGCCGCCTCCTCCGCGCTGACCTCGCGCCAGTCGAAGGTCTTGCGCTCGCGCAGGTTCCGGGTGATCTCACCGCCGACGTCGAGGTGCTCCCCGTTGGCGTCGGCGCCCTTGTCGGCGTTGACGAGGGCGACGGGCACCCTGTCGAGGCGGCTGTACGGGTCCCAGAACGACCAGAGGTACAGGGCCCCGTACAGCAGGGGCAGCAGGAGCAGCGCGACGAGGGCGGCCCGGGGCAGCTTCCCCCGCCCGAACCGCTTCAGCTCAAGCGCGGCCAGTTTCGGCGAGCGCATCGTCCGCCCCCTTCGTGTCTTCGTCGTTGTCGGCGCCCTCGGCCTTGTCGGTGCCGGTGGCGGGCTCCGCGGCCTCGGCGGGCTCCTCGGGCCCGGGGTGCGCGGCGCCGCTGGCGGCGGGGTCCTGGGGGTCGGGCCGCGCGGCGTCGGTGGCGTCGGGGTCCGTGTCGTTGCCCGGGGGCAGGCCCCAGGTGATCTTCGGGCCGTCGGCAGCCGCCCCGGCGGGCCGCGCGGGCGCGGCCTTCCCCGTGTGCCTGCCGGTCTGCGGCTTCGCGGATGCGGCCGCGCCGGCGTCGGTCTCCGTCCCGGTGCGCAGCACCGTCACGCCCTCCGGGGCCTCGCTGCACACCGCGAGGACGGTCGTCCCGCGGTCGGCGACCGAGCGGAGCAGGGCCCAGGCCTCGGCGCGTTCGGCGTCCGAGAGCTTGATGTCGAGGTCGTCGAGGGCCAGCAGCCGGGGGCCGCCCAGCAGGGCGATGGCCACGGACAGCCGTACGGCCTCCAGGCGCTCCAGGTCGCGTACGGAGGTCCGCTCGCCCTTGGGCAGGGCGGCGGGGTCCAGTCCGACGGCGGCCAGGGACTCCTCGATCCGGGTCCGGGCGGTGGCCCGGCGGTCTCCGCGCGGGCGCAGCAGGGTCCGCAGCGGGGCGTCGTAGCGCCGCTGGAGCATGGCTCCCTCGCGGAGCTGCTCGGCGACGGTGAGGGCCTGGTCGAGGTCGTTGACCCCGGGGACCGGGCCGAGGGCGGCGATCCGGCGGACCGCGGCCATCTTCTTCGGCAGCCGGTGGCGGCCGATCTCGGCGTGGCCCTCGGTGGCCTTCATCCGCCCGGTGAGGGCGAGGAGCAGACAGGTCCGGCCGCTGCCGGAGGGGCCTTCGAGGGCGATGAGCGATCCGGGGGCCGCGTCGATCCCCACGCCGCGGAACACCCAGCCGCGC
The DNA here is from genome assembly GCF_055602105.1 of Streptomyces sp. NPDC037421. Taxonomy (NCBI): domain Bacteria; kingdom Bacillati; phylum Actinomycetota; class Actinomycetes; order Kitasatosporales; family Streptomycetaceae; genus Streptomyces; species Streptomyces sp. NPDC037421. The sequence continues at coordinate 14,596 of NZ_JBVJWV010000004.1, read as the reverse complement.
GGGCCCTTGAGTCCGAAGCCCTCGGCCTTGACGGCGGCGCCGTGCGGGCTGTCCACGCCCCTCCCCCTCCTTTTGAACTGACCGGTCAGTTCAAAAACTAACAGGTTCGGGACCCGCGGAGGTGCGCGAGGGGGCTTTTGGCGCGATCCCGGCGGGACCTCCGGCGGGGCCCGGAGGCGGTCCCGCCGCGCCCACGGGTCGGCCTTCGAGGGCGAATCCGCAGGTCAGCGGGATTGTCAGTGGGGCCCGTCACGATGGACGCACGAACGGAAACACGAGCGGCACCGCCGAGCACCACGCAACGACAGGAGGTTCGTCATGGCCACACCGTCCCCGTCCCCTGTCCATCCCGTCCCGCGCAGGGCGTCCGCACCGCCGGCCGCCCTGGACCTGCTCGCCAAGGCCCGCAGCGGCCTGGCCGAGGCGGCCCTGCTGCCCCGGCCCAACGAGCGGTACGCCACCGCCCACCTGGCCGCGCTGCGCACCGCCGCGGCCGTGCTCGCCGCGCGCGGCCGGCCCGAACCGGTGAACCCCCGGCGGCGGCCCCGGATCCGCAGCGCGTGGGAGGTGCTGCCGGAGATAGCGCCGGAGCTGACCGAGTGGAGCGCGCTGTTCGCCTCGGGTGCGGCCCGCCGGGCCCGGGCCGAGGCGGGGATACCGGACGCGGCGAGCGGCCGGGACGCGGACGACCTCGTACGGGAGGCGGGGATGTTCCTGCGGCTGGTGGAGCGGATGCTCGCGCTGCACCCCGTCGCGCAGGCCCTGCCGCAGCCTCGCCCGGAGCGTCCGGACGCCGGATGAGCTGCCCGGTCGGCTGAGGCAATAGGGTGGGGCACGCACCGCCCCACCCCTTACGCGCCGAGGAGCCATCAGCCGTGTCGGACACTTCCCGCCCCCGCGCCTCCCTCCGCACCGCCGTGGTGTGGGAGGTCCTCAAGGAGGCCCTCGACCGCCGGGTGAAGGCGACCGGGCGGGAGGTGCTGGAGGTGCTGGACACCGGCGGCGGCACCGGGAAGTTCGCCGTGCCGGTGGCCCGGCTGGGCCACCGGGTGACCGTGGTCGACCCCAGCCCGAACGCCCTGTTCGGGCTGGAGCGCCGGGTCGCCGAGGCCGGCGTCGCCGATCTGGTGCGCGGGGTCCAGGGCGACGCCCAGGGCCTGCTGGACGTCGTCGAGCGGGACGCGTACGACGTGGTGCTCTGCCACGGCGTGCTGGAGTACGTGGACGACCCGGCCGAGGGCGTGGCCAACGCCGTCGCCGCCCTGCGCCCCGGCGGCATCCTCAGCCTGCTCGGCGCCGGCGTCGGCGGGGCCGTACTGGCGCGGGCGCTGGCCGGGCACTTCACCGAGGCCCGTACCGCCCTCACCGACCCGGCCGGGCGCTGGGGCTCCGGCGACCCGGTGCCGCGCCGCTTCACCGCCGAGCAGTTGGGCGCGCTGGTCGGGGACGCCGGCCTGGAGGTCGGCGCGGTCCACGGCGTGCGCATCTTCGCCGACCTGGTCCCCGGGGTGCTCGTGGACACCGAGCCCGGGGCCGTGGAGGCGCTGCTGCGTCTGGAGGAGGCCGCCGCCGAGCTGCCCGCCTTCCACGCGGTGGCCACGCAGCTGCACGTCCTGGGCGAGAAGCCCGCCTGATCTGCGGGCTTGCTCGGGCGGGCTTCCGGCGGATCCCCTCCCTTCCGGCGCGCCGACCCGTATGATCGGGTGCACCGGTCGGCATGGCGGACCGGTCATTGGGGAATAAGCGCCTCAATGGCCGCCTTGGCGCCGGTACGTTCGAAGCACCCGTTCGTTCGGCACCGGTTCCGGCTCGCTGGATTTGCCTGGCACGGTGGTTTGCAGAATGTGGCGTAGAGGGCGGGTATCACGGGGGCGATTCCCCGCCTATCCTGAAGGGGACCCCTGGTCGCTACCCCCCGCGACCGACGGATGAGGAGGACTCCCGTGCCGCTCTCGGAGCACGAGCAGCGAATGCTCGAGCAGATGGAGCGAGCGCTGTACGCCGAAGACCCCAAGTTCGCGACAGCGCTTGAGGGCAGTGGACTGCGCACGTACACCCGGCGACGGGTCTACCAGGCAGTCGTAGGCATTGTGGTGGGTATCGCGCTCCTCATGACCGGTGTGATCTGGCAGGAAGTGCTCTGGATCAGCGTGGTGGGATTCCTCGTCATGCTGGCCTGTACGGTCCTCGTGGTCACCGGTTGGCGCAAGGCACCCAAGCCTGGCGAGCAGCCCGTCTCCGGAAGTGCAGGCGGTTCGGCCCGTGGCCGCAACCGGCAGCGTCGGTCGATGATGACCCGTATCGAGGAACGGTGGCAGCGCCGCCGTGACGAACAGGGGCAGTAGCCCCGCACACACTTCGTCGGTGAGGGGACGGCCGCGCGACCGCGGCCGTCCCCTCACCGTTTCCGCCCGCCCGGTCGCCCGCACTGCGGCATGCTGATCAGATGAGTGTCCTCCCCCTGGTCTTCACCAGCGGCTGGGCCAGCGGGATCAACGCCTACGCCGTGATCCTGCTGCTCGGCGTCTTCGGCGCGACCGGCCTGTCCGACGAGGTCCCGGCCTCGCTCCAGCGCACCGACGTCCTGATCGCCGCCGGCGTGCTGTTCCTGTGCGAGGCCGTGGCGGACAAGATCCCTTACGTGGACTCCTTGTGGGACACCGTCCACACCGTCATCCGACCCGTCTCCGGAGCGGTGGTCGGCGCCCTCCTGGCCGGGCAGAGCGGCTCGCTCTCCGACCTCGCCGCCGGGGCGGTCGGCGGTTCCACCGCGCTGGCCAGCCATTTCGTCAAGGCCGGCACCCGGATGGCGGTCAACACCTCCCCGGAGCCGTTCAGCAACATCGTGCTGAGCACCGCCGAGGACCTCGGCGTGGCCGGCATCGTCACCTTCGCGATGTTCAACCCCCAGGCGGCCGCGGTCATCGCGGCCGTACTGCTGCTCATCGGCCTGGCCCTGGTGGTCTACTTCTGGAGCCGGATCCGCCGCTTCCGGCGGCGGCGGGCCCAGCGCCGCGAGGAGAAGCGGTTCGCCGCCGCCCGCGAGGCCGGCGGGGCACCGCCCGGCTGACCCGCCGACCTCGCTCGATAGGCTCAGCGCCATGGCAAGAATTGCGGTGATCGGCGCCGGCATGGGCGCGATGGCGACGGCGGCCCGGCTGGCCGTGGCGGGCCACCAGGTGACGGTGTACGAGCGCGGGTCCACGTACGGGGGTGCCGTCGGCCGGTACGAGCGCGACGGCTTCGCCTTCGACACCGGGCCCGGGCTGCTGCACCTGCCCGCCGTCTACCGCGACCTGTTCGTGAAGACCGGCAAGCGGCCGCTGGAGGACTGCGTCGACATGGTCCAGCTGGACCCCGCGGTCCGGCACGTCCTGGACGGCGCCGCCGTCACCCTCCCGGGCGCCTCCCGGGGCGGGGTCGCCGCCGCCCTCGACGAGGCCTTCGGCGCGGGCGCCGGCGAACGCTGGAACGCCCTGCTGGGCCGGGCCCGCGACACCTGGGACGCCACCCGCCGCCCCCTGCTGGAGGAGCCCCTGCGCCCCGACTGGCAGGTGCTGGGCCGCGACCCCTACCCGGCGCTGCGCGGCAGCGGCCTGCTGCGCCGCCGTACGCCGACGCTGGCCGAGGTGGCCCGGCGCGAGCTGGGCGGCGGGCTCGGCGAGCTGCTGGCCGGCCGGGTCCTGGCGTACGGGCTGGACCCCGACGCGGCGCCCGCCGCCGCGGCCGCGCTGCCGTACATGGAGCAGACCTTCGGCAGCTGGTACGTCCGCGGCGGCATGCGCGAGCTGGCCACCGCCGTGTACGAGCGCTGCCGTGAGCGGAAGGTGGAGTTCGTCTTCGGCGCCGCCGTCCGCTCGGTACTGAACCGCGACGGCAGGGCGGCCGGGGTGCGGCTGGCCGACGGCACCGAGGCCGCCGCCGACCACGTCGTCTGCGGCATCGACCCGAGGCAGCTGCCGGGCGCCTCCGTGCCCCGGCCGCGCGGCGGCGTACCGGCCCGGGGCAGCGAGGTGCCCGGGCGGCTGACCCTGCTGCTGGCCCTGAGCGGCGCCCGCCCGGCGGACGCCGTCCACCGCACGCTGGTGCACTCCCCCGGCTCCGCGGGCGTCCGGCTGGTCACGGTGCTGCGCCCGGACGACCCCGCCACCCGGCCCGACGCGGACCACGAGGCGGTCACCGTGAGCGCCGTGTGCGGCCCCGCGGGCGGTGCGCCGGTCCCGGACCCGGAGAAGCTGCTGGACCTCGCCGCACGGGCCGTCCCCGGGCTGCGCAAGCGGCTGCTGTGGCAGGAGGTGCGCACCCCCGAGGACGTGGAGGCGGCCACGGGCGCGCGCGGCGGCTCGGTGCCGGCGCCCGCGCTGCCGGGGGACGGCGGCCGGATGCTGTACCCGGCGAACACGACGGCGCTGCCCGGGCTGTACCTCGCGGGCGGCTGGGCGCACCCCGGCGGCGGGCTCGCGCACGCCGGGATGACGGGGGCCCTGGTGGCCGGGCTGATCGTGGAGGGGGCGGAGTTCCGGGGCTCGCAGTGAGCCCCGGCCCGCCGGGCCCCGTCAGTGGCGGTACTGGCCGCCGTACTCCCCGTTGCCGTTGCCGGGGTACGGGTACGGGTACTCCTGCGGCTGCTGCGGGTCCTGCTCCGGGTAGGGCTGCTGCGGGGCGGCGTCGGTGGCGCGCTGCTGCGGGACCCAGACCCCGCCGGGCGGCGTGTCCATGGAGTACTGCTGCTGGGCCGGGTCGGCGTAGGGCGGGTAGGCCGCGCCGTCGTAGGGCGGGGCCGGGGAGACCTCGCCGCCGGTGCCGATGTACGGGTCCGAGTAGGCGGCGTAGACCTGCTGCTCGTTCCCGGGGTAGTAGCCGCCCTGGCCCTGCTGCGGGTCGTAGTAGGCCGCGTACTGGTGGGCGTCCTGCTCGGCCGTGGTGTACGGCGGGGCGAAGGGGGTCTCGGCGCCGGGCTGCTGCGGCTGCTGGGGGACGAAGCTCTGTATCCCGTACGAGCCGGTCTCCTCGGGCACCGGCTGCGGGGTGAACACCGCGTCCTGGGACCCGGTGTCCTCGCCGGGGCCCCGGTCCTGGGCGGCGTACTCCAGCCCGGTGACCTCCAGCGCGGGCTCCGGGGCCGGTGCGCCCCCGGAGCGGCGGCGTCTGCTCTGCGCCTCGCCCGGTGCGGGCCGTCCGCCGCGGCGCAGTGCCCAGCCGGCCACGAAGCCCTTGCGGAAGGACAGCGTGACGAGGGTCTGGCCGACGGCGAACGCGGTCGCGCCGACGGCGATCACGAGCACCGACGGCAATATCACCCCGGCCACCACCCCGACGAAGCCGGTGAAGGCGAGCAGGCGCCAGCGCAGCCGGGCCTTGTACTGCATCAGGACCTCGGCAAGCAGCCACAACGCGACGATGCCGAACGCGATGTAGAGGACCGTCATTCCCATGCAAGGCCCCTCTCGGTACGGCCGCCCGCGCGGGAAGGAGAGACGGCCGGTCAGGCCCGCTGGTGCAGGCCCAGGTTCTCGTAGATTTCGAGGGTCGCCGTGGAATTGTTCAGCGTGATGAAGTGCAGTCCCGGGACACCCTCGGACAGCAGCCTCGCGCAGAACTCCGTGGCGAACTCGATGCCAATGGAGCGTACAGCGGCCGGATCGTCCTTGACGGCGAGCATGCGCTCTTTGACGGCGTCGGGGAAGACCGCGGTGCTCAGTTGCGGCAGCCGGTCGAGCTGCTTGATGCCCACAACAGGCATGACCTCGGGGATGATCGGGGTCTCGCAGCCCGCCTTGGCGACGCTGTCGCGCAGCCGCAGATAATTCTCGGGATCGAAGAACATCTGGGTGATGGCATAGTCCGCACCGGCGCGGCACTTGTCCACGAAGTGCCGGATGTCCGTGTCCCAGTCCTCCGAGCGCGGGTGCATCTCGGGGAAGGCGGCGACGCCGACGCAGAAGTCGCCGGACTCCTTGAGCAGGCGCACCAGGTCGGCCGCGTAGTCCACGCCCTCGGGGTGCTTGACCCAGGGACCCATGGGGTCGCCCGGCGGGTCGCCGCGCAGCGCGAGCATGTTGCGGATGCCGGCGTCGGCGAACTGGCCGATGACGTGGCGCAGCTCGGCGACGGAGTGGTCCACCGCGGTCAGGTGCGCGACGGGCGTCAGGGTGGTGTCGGAGGCGATCTGCTGGGTGGCGCGGACGGTGCCGCCCCGGGTGGAGCCGCCGGCTCCGTACGTGACGGAGACGAAGCTCGGGGAGACCGCCTCGATCCGGCGGAGCGCGTTCCAGAGGTTGCGCTCGCCCTTCTCGGTCTTGGGAGCCCAGAACTCGAAGGAGTACGAGGCTCCGGACGCGAGGAGGTCGCGGACCGTGTGTGCGCGGTCCGACCAGGTGGAAGCGGTACCAAGGGCCATACCGGCAGGTTAGACGCGCCCCGGCGGACGCCGAAGCGCTGTCCACGAGCTGGACAGATTTTTGGACACCCCCGTGCCGTCACCCGAGCCGGGCTCGGACCCTCTTGGCGAGTTCGGCGGCGGCGGCACCGGGGTCGGAGGCCTCGGTGATGGCCCGGACGACCACGACTCGGGTGGCGCCGGCGTCCAGGACCTCGTCCAGATTGGCGCCGTCGATGCCGCCGATGGCGAACCACGGGCGGTCCTGGGCGAGGGAGGCCGTGTACCGGACCAGGTCGAGTCCGGGGGCGTGGCGGCCGGGCTTGGTGGGGGTGGGCCAGCAGGGGCCGGTGCAGAAGTAGTCCACACCGGACTCGGCGACGGCGGCGTCCACCTCGGACTCGGCGTGGCAGGAGCGGCCGATCAGGACCCGGTCGCCGAGGATGGCGCGGGCGGCGGGGACGGGGATGTCGCCCTGGCCGAGGTGCAGGACGTCGGAGCCGATGGCGTGCGCGACGTCGGCGCGGTCGTTGACGGCGAGGAGCCTGCCGTGGCGGCGGGCGGCCTCGGCGAAGACCTGGAGGTGTTCGAGCTCCTCGCCCGCCTCCATGCCCTTGTCGCGGAGCTGGACGATGTCGACGCCGCCGGCCAGGACGGCGTCCAGGAACTCGGGGAGGTCGCCCTGCCGCTTGCGTGCGTCCGTGCACAGGTAGAGCCGGGCGTCGGACAGCTGCTGCATGGGAGTACCCCCCTGGTGGTGACGGTGTGCGGGCGGGCCGAGGTTACCCGGCCCGCCGCATCCGTGTATCAGCCGGTCAGAGGGCGAGCGCCTGGGCGCGGCGCTTCACCTCCGTGCCGCGGTTCTCCCGCAGCGCCTGCACGGGGGTGCCGGGCAGCGAGGGGTCCTCGGTGAAGAGCCACTCGAGCATCTCCTGGTCGGAGAAGCGGTCGTCTCGCAGTACGGTCAGCAGTCCGACGAGGCCCTTGACGACCTTGTCGCCGTCGATGAACTGCGCCGGAACCTGCAGGGCGCGGTTCTCGCCCCGCCGTACGGCGATCAGCTGCCCTTCCTTGACCATCTGGCGGACCCGGGTCACCTCGATGTCGAGCATCTCCGCGATGTCGGGGAGGTACAGCCAGGAGGGGACAAGGGCATCGATCTTTGCGTCAATCTCGGTCACGGGCACAAGCCTGCCACTTCGGGCGGGCTGCCGGTACCTGGCCCCGTCCGTCCGGGGCCGGACGGGGGCAGGGCCGGGGCCGGGCCGGGGTCCGGGCCGGGGTCCGGGCCGGGGTCCGGGCCGGGGTCCGGGAGGCGTCAGGCGAGGGCCGACTTCAGCGGAACGGCCGGGTCCGCGACCTTGGCCGGGTCCACGGGCGCGCCGGCCTCGATCAGCTTGCGGCCCTGCGCCAGGTCCCGGGGGCGGCCCACGGCCAGCACGGCGGCCAGCGCGCCCCCGCGCAGCCAGCACACCGACCACGTGGGGCCGGCCGGGTCGCCGCGCCACACCAGGGTGTCGGCCCCTCCGTGGTGGCCCGCGTACTGGACGAAGCGGCCGAACTGCTCGGACCAGAAGTACGGCACGGGGTCGTAGGCCTGGACGGGCTCCCCGGCGAGGACGTTCGCCGCGACGGCCCGGGGGCCCTGGAGGGCGTTGTCCCAGTGGTGGACCAGCAGCCGCGCCCCGTAGCGGGCCGACGGGAAGGAGGAGCAGTCGCCGACCGCGTACACGCCGGGGAGCGAGGTGCGCAGGTACGCGTCCGCGGTGACGGAGCCGTCGGCGCCGAGCTCGATCCCGGTGCCGGCCAGCCAGTCGGTGGCGGGCCGGGCGCCGATGCCGACGACGACGGCCCCGGCGGGCAGCTCGCGGCCGTCCGCCAGCAGGACCCGGCCCTCCCCGATCCCGGCGACCTTCGCGCCGGTGAGCAGGGTGGCGCCGGCCTCGGCGTACCACCGGGCCATCGGCTCGGCGACCTCGGCGGGCAGGGCCCCCGCCAGCACCCGGTCCGCCGCTTCCACCACCGTGACGGCGCAGCCGGCCTCGCGGGCCGCGGTGGCGAACTCGGCGCCGATCCAGCCGGCCCCGACCACGACGGCCTCGGGAGCGGCGGCCAGCACCGGGCGCAGCCGGGCGGCGTCGTCGAGGGTGCGCAGCAGGTGGACGCCCGGGACCCCCTCGGTGCCGGGCAGGGTCAGCGGCACGGCTCCGGTGGCCAGCACGAGGACCTCGTACGGGACCGGACCGGCTTCGGTGTCGACCTCGCGGTCCTGGGCGCGCAGCCCGGTGACCTCGGTACCGAGGCGCAGGTCGATGCGCAGGCCCTCGAAGTCCACCTCGAACGCGGAGTCCTCGGCCTTGCCGAGGAGCACCGCCTTGGAGAGCGGGGGCCGGTCGTAGGGCTGGTGGGGTTCGGCGCCCAGCAGGGTCACGGGGCCCTCGTAGCCCTGTTCCCGCAGGGCCACGGCGGTCTGCACGCCGGCCATTCCGGCGCCCACGATCACGACACCGGGGTTCGTCTGTTCCGTCTGCTCACTCACGCGGCCCACCCTAGTGAACTGACGGCCCGTCAGGAACAGCGGGCGGGAAGATCGGCAGGCCGGCAGCGGGGAGGCAGCCTTACCGGGCTCCCGGCCCGGGGTTAGTCTGGCCACCGTACCTATCGCGGGAGTCCGGGCGCACCGGGCTGAGAGGGAGGCTGGCCGGCCTCCGACCGTACGAACCTGATCCGGGTCATGCCGGCGAAGGGAGGGGCTGGACGCCCATGCACTCATCTCGGAAGGGATCCGACGTCCTCGTCATCGGGGGCGGCATCATCGGCCTGGTCACGGCCTGGCGGGCGGCCCGGCACGGGCTGCGCACCGCACTGGCCGACCCGGACCCCGGGGGCGGCGCCGCCCGGGTCGCCGCCGGCATGCTGGCCGCCGTCACCGAGCTGCACTACGGCGAGGAGACCCTGCTCGGCCTCAACGTCGCCTCCGCCGCCCGCTACCCCGCGTTCGCGGCCGAGCTCACCGAAGCCAGCGGCGGCATGGACCTCGGCTACCGCGCCTGCGGCACCCTCGCCGTCGCCCTCGACGCCGACGACCGCCTCCACCTGCGGGAACTGCACGCCCTCCAGCGCCGATGCGGCCTGGAGTCGGAGTGGCTCACCGGCCGCGAGTGCCGCCGCCTGGAGCCGATGCTCGCCCCCGGTGTACGCGGCGGGCTGCGCGTCGACGGCGACCACCAGGTGGACCCCCGCCGGCTCGCCGCCGCCCTGCTGTCCGCCTGCGAACGGGCGGGCGTGACCGTCCACCGGGCGCGCGCCGAGCGGCTGCTCGTCACCGCCGACCGGGCCGCCGGGGCCCTCCTCGACGACGGCACGGAGCTCCGCGCCGACCAGGTGGTGCTGGCCGCGGGCTCGCTCAGCGGCCGGCTGGCCGGCGTACCCGCCGAGGCGCTGCCGCCCGTACGGCCGGTGAAGGGACAGGTGCTGCGCCTCGCCGTACCGCCCGCGTACGCGCCCTTCCTGTCCCGGACGGTACGGGCCGTCGTGCGCGGCAGCCACGTCTACCTGGTGCCGCGCGAGAACGGCGAACTCGTCGTCGGAGCCACCAGCGAGGAACTGGGCTGGGACACCACCGTCACCGCCGGCGGGGTCTACGAGCTGCTGCGCGACGCCCACGAACTGGTCCCCGGCATCACCGAGCTGCCGCTCGTCGAGACCCGGGCGGGCCTGCGCCCCGGCTCCCCCGACAACGCGCCGCTGCTCGGCCCCACCGACCTCCCCGGCCTGCACCTGGCCACCGGGCACTACCGGAACGGGGTCCTGCTGACCCCGCTCACCGGCGACGTGATGGCGGAGCTGCTGACCACCGGCACCGTGCCGGAGATCGCCCACCCCTTCACCCCGCGCCGCTTCTCCTCCACGCGTCAGGAGTCCTTCGCATGACCATCTCCGTCAACGGCGAGCCGCGCGAGATCGCGGCCGGCACCACCCTCGACGCGGTGGTCGCCACCCTCACCACCGCCCCCTCCGGCGTGGCCGCCGCCCTCAACGAGACCGTCGTCCCGCGCGGACAGTGGCCCGCCACCGCGGTGGACGAAGGCGACCGGATCGAGATCCTCACCGCGGTCCAGGGAGGCTGAACACATGGCCGACGACGTCTTCGCCCTGGGCGGCCGGACCTTCTCCTCCCGCCTGATCATGGGCACGGGCGGGGCCCCGAGCCTGGACATCCTCGAACGCGCCCTCATCGCCTCCGGCACCGAACTGACCACGGTGGCCATGCGCCGCCTGGACCCCACGGTGCAGGGGTCGGTCCTGTCGGTGCTGTCCAAGCTGGACATCGCCGTGCTCCCCAACACGGCCGGCTGCTTCACCGCCGGCGAGGCCGTCCTCACGGCCCGGCTCGCGCGGGAGGCGCTCGGCACCGACTGGATCAAGCTGGAGGTCGTCGCGGACGAGCGCACCCTGCTGCCCGACGGCGTCGAGCTGCTGGACGCCGCGGAGGTCCTGGTCGACGAGGGCTTCACCGTCCTCCCGTACACCAACGACGACCCGGTCCTGGCCCGCAAACTGGAGGACGTCGGCTGCGCGGCGATCATGCCGCTCGGCTCGCCGATCGGCTCCGGCATGGGCATCCGCAACCCGCACAACTTCGAGCTGATCGCCGAACGCGCCGGCGTCCCGGTCATCCTCGACGCGGGCGCCGGGACCGCCTCGGACGTCGCCCTGGCCATGGAACTGGGCTGCGCGGCGGTCATGCTCGCCTCCGCCGTGACGCGTGCGCAGCACCCGGTCCTGATGGCGGCGGCGATGCGGGACGCCGTCTCGGCGGGCCGCCTGGCCCACCGCGCGGGCCGCATCCCCCAACGCCGCTTCGCCGAAGCCTCGTCCCCGGTGGAGGGCCGCGCGGCCCTGGACCCGGAGCGGCCGGCGTTCTGAGGGGGCGGGGGGTACGGGGCTTGCGGCGCGGGCGGGCGCGTGTGCCTGTGCGTACGCAGCTTGCGGCGCGGGCCCGCTGTCTCCCCCTCGACCCCCCGGGGCGGGGCGGTGGTTGCCCACCCGCCCCCCGGGTGCGGGTGGATGGCCGGAGGGCCGGATACCCCGGGGCGGTCTCAGGGAGGGGCGGGGGTTTCCCGTCAGTCCCATCGTCCTTCCGGTTCGGGCCGGTCCCTCAAGGGCGCTCCTTCGTCGCGTCACTGCGTGATCGCCTTCGGCGACCCTTGACCGACCGACCCGCCCCGGAAAGCCGAAAGACTGCCGGGAAACCCCCAAAAGAACGGCACGGTCCATGGTCGGAGGGGCGGGTCCCTCAGCGATGAGACGAGGGGACGGGCCCGGTTTGCCGGGCATCCGGGCCCTCAGACGTCGCGATCCCGGGCCAGGGGCGCCACTACCCGCACCACATGCCGGCCAGAGCCCCCTGCGGAGCGCCCAGGCGCGGCAGATCGCTACGCGCTCCTCATCGCTCAGCGTCCGGCGGCCGTCTTGGGCTGATACCCGCATCACATGTTGATCAGAGCAGCCTGGGAAGCCGACGGGCGCGGCAGATCGCTACGCGCTTCTCAGATCTCGGCGTCCAGCGGCCGCCAGGGGCCGGCACCTGCACCAAACGGCAACCGGAGCAGCGCCGGAAGTGGTCACGTCAGGTCGGATCATTCCGGGGGCTGGCTGTACCTCTCCAGTGTCGCCTTGGTCGTGGATCGGTCCACCAGACGCAGTTCCCAGGGGCCGGTGTTCACGTCGAAGTCCTTGCCGAAGCCAACCCACTTGCCGGCCATGCGCCGGCCGGTCGGCTCGACGAGGAGTTGGATGGCCCCGTGGTAGCGGGCCCCGTTGTAGTAGCCGTCCGCAGCGGTCTGCTCGACCCAAGTGCCCGTGACCACATTGCGGTCGACGGTGAGGTCCAGCGTGAGCGGGCTGTCCGGGTTGCTGCTCGCCCCGGGCAGGCTCTGGACGGTCAGCCGGTTCCCGTGCTGAACGACCACTACGTGGTGCTTGGCCTCGTACGAGGCGTCTCGACTCGAAGAGAAGAACTCGTAGCGGCTGAGCCACACTCCCGAGAACGTTTCCTCACCCGTCTGCGCGCCTGCAACGGCAGGCACGGCACCGGTTGTTGCGCTGGGCTCCATGCCATGTCCTCCCTTCCCGTCTGCGTGGACTCATGCCATCGGTACCGGCAGGGCGAATCCCAGCGCCTCGACCGGACGGCCGGTGACCCGTTCCAACGCCCTGGCGTACACGCCCCGAGGCGTCTTGCTCGTACCGGATTCCCAGCGCTGCACCAGCCGCTTGGAAGCCTCGTTCGGTTACCCCAGTTCGACACCTGCCCGGCGGAGCGCCTTGGCGAAGTCGTCCTGGCTTGAGCGCAGGCCGATGCGCACGGCCCGCAGCACATCGTTCGGCACCACGGCGGTCGTCGTCATGACGTCAGCGCTAGACCCAACATCCCTGCAATGACACCGGTTTGACGCCTCAGTGGACGTCATTGGCGCCTCAGCGATTGACGCCTGGGCGACGCCCGAAGCGTCGTCGCTCCGCCCGGCCGATCGGCGGGAACATCGCTTCACCAACCGGATCGGGCAGCGGAAGGCAAGCGATGACCATGACCGTTCGGGTGTCTCACGACTCCGGCCAGACGTTCGGCTCTGAGGTGACCTACCCGAGCAGCAGCGCCGAGAAGCCGTTGACCCCCATGGACTCTGCCGCCTGGCCGCCCTGCGAGTGCCCCCGATGCTTTTCACAGACCAGGAAGGCACAGACGTGACGATCACCGACACGGCGAAGACCGTGTACGACCTCATCACCCCGGAACTCCGGGCCGACCTCATCACCATGGCCCGCGAGGACTCATGGCCGGAGATGACCGATGAACAGGGCGAGCGCGGCGTCGGCCAAATGGCGGCCTTCCTCGCCATCGCCGCGAACACCACGGAGAAGGCGACCCCGAGCCTGCGGGTGGACCTCTTCTGGCACGCGTTCGTGCTCCACACCAAGCCCTACGCCGGCTGCAGCGACAGCCCCGTCGCGAAGTAGCCCCACTGCCTCAGCCGCCCGGTATCGTGCCGGGCGGCTGTCGCCATGAACGAGGACGGACACACGATGGCTGACGCTCGTAGCGCCGCATGGGACACCTACTCGCAGAGCAAGCCCCAACGGCGGAAGACCAACGCCAAGGGCGAGACCACATGGTTCAACTGGACTCAGTACCCGGGGACCAAGGCCCCGGGGCCGACGTGCTCAACCTCAACCCCGGAGACACCGCCCTCGACCTCGGGTGCGGGTCCGCAGGGAACACCGCACACCTCGCGACTCTCGGCATGAAGGCCATAGGAGTCGACCTCTCCGCCCGGCAACTCGACAAGGCACACGATCGATGGCCGGGCGTGGACGGCATGGAACTCCACCAAGCCGATGCCCTCACCTACCTCGGCAGCACATTCACGGTCTTCGATGCGATCTACAGCGTGTTCGGCGCCGCCTGGTTCACCGACCCCGCCCTGCTGCTGCCGATCGTCCACGCCAACCTCAAACCCGGTGGAGTATTCGCCTTCTCCCAACGCCCTCCGGTCGAAGGCTGCTACGGCTGCCAGGCGTCATACATCCCTCGCGGGCCCGAAGAAGACCCCGCCGTCGTCAGACGGTGGGACTTCGAGCCCGATGTGTGGGCACTCATCCTCAAGGAACACGGCTACACCGACGTGTCAGCCTCCGTCCTCGCCCCACCCTCGGGAAGCCGGCGCACAGGCACCCTGCTCGTCCGAGGCATCCAGGGAGGCTAGACCGTCGGACGCTGTGCTGTGGGGAGCGCGTAGCGATCTGCTACGCCCATCCGACTCCTTCGCTGCCCTGGTCATCCTCTGGTGCTGGTATCAGCCCCGGACGACCGCCGGACGCCAAGCGATGAGGAGCGCGTAGCGATCGGACGCGCCTGGGTGCTCCGCACGGGGCTCTGGTCACCATTTGGTGCAGGTAGCCGGGCCCCCGGCGCGGAAACACGACCACGCGGGCCCGGATGCCCGGCAGGCCAAGACCCGGCCCCGTCGCCTCATCGCTGACAGGCCCGTCCCTCTCCCTTGGACCGTGCCGTTCTTTTGGGGGTTTCCCGGCAGTCTTTCGGCTTTCCGGGGCGGGGCGGTCGGTCAAGGGTGGCCGAAGGCCATCGCGTAGCGACGCGACGAAGGAGCGCCCTTGAGGGACCGGCCCGACACGGAAGGACGATGGGACTGA
>NZ_JBVJWV010000003.1:438002-450958 GCF_055602105.1 Streptomyces sp. NPDC037421 | reverse complement strand
CCCGGCCGCCTCGGCGACAACACCAGTTAGCCAGCCCCCCGACGCCCTGGCAACGCCCCCCACCTACTAACCCCCCTCGCAGCACAGGCCCAACGCCCCGGACGCAAACCCGTACGGCAACGGCCCCGCCCGACTACTAACCCCGGCCGGATGTGACCTGGGTCCTGTGGGCCGCCTCACCGCCCCGCACCCCGAATGTCACCCCGGGTAGCCGGACAGACCCGCTGTGGTGGGTGCCCCCGGTCACATCCGGCCCCCGAACCGAAGGAAACGGACGCACCCGACACCGGCTTTCCCAGCCTCTGACGGAACGGCTACGACGACAGGCGCGGCAGGCCGCTGGTCACGCGGCTCCACAGGGAGCGCGTGGCACCGAAGCCGCTCTCGTGCGTCCAGACATGGGTGCAGCCGGGGCACTGGAGGTGGAGGAGGCTGCCCTTGTTGGAGAGCAGGTAGCGCCAGTGGCGGGAGCAGGCCCGGCGTTCTCCGCACGGCTCACAGTCCCGGGTGTCGTCGCAGCCGGGGCAGGGCACCCATGCCCGGCGGCCGATTTCGGCCTGCGGGTCAAGCGGCAGCATGGCCGCCCCCGCGCACGGGCAGCACCCCGGCCGCCACCAGGTCGTCGTACATGCGCTGCTGTTCCGCGTCGAGGCCGGAGTAGAGCAGGTCGTACGCCTCCTCCTCGCCCCGCAGCACCTCGACCGGATCCCAGTCGGGGCCGAGCGCGGCCATCACCTGGGCGCGTCGGAGCATCTCCTGGGAGGTGAGGTCGACGGAGAAGCCGAACGGCTCGGCGGCGCCGTCCGGGCCGGCGGGGGGCGTGGAGTGGTGCGAGGACATGAGGCAGAACTTAGGTATGCCTTCCCTCCCGGGTCAAGGGAGGGTGGGCGGAGTCACATCCCACCCTCCACGGGAGGATTCGCGCATATCTCACCGACCGTCAGGACAGCCGCCCCGGGACGGCCGCCCGGTCCGGTCAGCCGCGCTGGAAGACCACCTCGGGGTCCGCCGCCGTCGGCCCGTCCAGGCGCGGCGCGGGCAGGCCCTTGAGGTGCCGGTCGAAGAAGTCGCCCGTGTAGGCGCGGGTGATCCGCTGCGAACGGTCCCCCGAGAGGGGGGTCTCCGGGTGGGGGGCGCCCGCGCCGTCGGCGAGGACGGGCCAGTCCGTGAATCCGGGGTGGCCCATGCCGGCGACGGTCAGCCAGCGCTTCCACCCGTCCATGCGCGGCCAGGCGTCGGCCCAGCTGGTGTCCTCGATCTCCGGCGGGTTCAGGGCCGGATCACCGCCGAGCAGAAGGAACGGCCGTCCGCCGAGACCGGTCTCGGGCAGCGGGGCGAAGAAGGTGCCGTCCAAGTTCACCCCGGCGGCCACCCGCAGGTCGGCTGCCATGGCCGCGGCGGCGGAGGCGCCGCCGATCGAGTGCCCGGCCATGCCGATGTGCCGGGCGTCGATCAGCCGGGAGTGGCGCCAGGCGGGGCGGTCCCCGGTGAGCCGGTCCAGCAGGAACGTCACGTCGCGCGCCCGGGCGTCGGACACGCGGTGCAGTGAGCGGTCGGGGAAGACCTGCTCGCAGGCCTTGCAGCCGAGCAGCCTGCCGCCGGGGAAGACGGTGCCGTCGGATTCGTAGGCGTGGTCGACGGCGGCGACCACGTAGCCGCGCGAGGCCAGGTCCTCCGCGAGCACGGTGAGCGAGGCTCGGGGCAGGGTGAACCCGGGCGAGAGGACGACGAGCGGGTACCGGCCGCCGACGCGCGGCAGCGCGCCCTCACGGGCGTGGGTGCGGACGGCGGCGACCTGTTCGGCGGTGGCGTAGCGGCCGAGCTCCCCGCGGTCCGCGAGCAGGGCGCGCGCCTCGGCCAGGGTCACGTACGGGGCCGGGCGCCCCGTGCCCCGGACGGCGGGGTAGTAGAGGGACACCATCAGTTCGCGGTCGGCGGCCGGGACCCAGGGGTCCTTGCGCCCGGGGTCGACGAGGTGGAGGGTGTCGCGGCCGACGGCGAAGGCGCCGGTGGGGCGCGGCAGTTCCAGTCGCGCGGCACCCGCGGGGGCTTCGGCCCGGCCGCCCGCCACGGCGGGGGTGGCAGCGGTGGCGGTCGCCGGGCCGCCGGCCAGCAAGAGCCCGGCCGCGGCGGCCGCGGCGAGCATGCGGATGATCTTCGTCATGTCCGCACCATAAGGACATTAGACAAGCCTCCCCTAACCCAATTGCCCAACCGGCTGCGAAATGGCCGGAATCCACGGCAGTGAACCGGCCATCCGCGGGCGGGGTGCACGCCCCGGCGGCTCCAGGTGCTCGGAGGATTTCCGTGCCGCCCCGCGAGGACGCAGGACGGGCACGGGGTCCGGCCGCCACACTGACGGGCATGAGGATCGCCGTCATGACAGCGGGGTCACGCGGGGACGTCGCGCCGTACACGGGACTGGGGGCCGGCCTGGCCCGGGCCGGGCACGAGGTCACCCTGGTGACCCATGGCGTGTTCGAACCGCTGGTGGCCGGGTCGGGGGTGCGCTTCGGCACCCTCCCCGGGGATCCCAGGGCCGAGTTGCACTCGACGCGCGGGCGCGGGCTGCACCGGAGCCGGACCGGGCCGGCGAAGCTGCTGCGCGCCGTCGCGCTGGCGAGGCGCATCGCGCCCGAGATGACGCACCCGCTGGTCCGTGCCGCGCGCGACGCGGACGTCGTACTGGCCGGCGGAACGGTCGCGCCGCTGGCGTACGCCATCGCCGAGGGCCTCTCCCGGCCCAGCATGGGCCTCTTCCTGCAACCCCTGCACGGGACCCGCGAGTTCCCGCCGCCGATGCTCGGCACCCGCTCCGCGGGCGCGCTGGGCAACCGGCTCGGCGGGCAGGCCGTCGTCACGGCCGTCGACCACGTCTTCACCCGGGCCGCTCGGGCCCTGGCCGCCGAGCACGGCCTGCCCCGCAGCCGTCTGCCCGCCGCCCGCCGCGCCCGCGAGCGGCAGGGCTGGCCCGTGTGGCACGGCTTCAGCGAGCTGGTGGTTCCCCGCCCCCGCGACTGGCGCCCGGGGCTGGAGGTCTGCGGATACTGGTGGCCCCACGACAGCGTCAGCCGGCTCCCGCCGGAGCTGGAGGACTTCCTCGCCGCCGGCCCCGCCCCGGTCTACGTGGGTCTCGGCAGCGCCACCACCCCCGACCCCGGGCGGGTCAGCGCCCACGTCGTCACCGCGCTGCGCGCCGCCGGCCTGCGGGGCGTGGTCCAGCAGGGGTGGGCCGGGCTGTCCGCCGCCCAGGACGACATGATCACCATCGGCGACGTTCCGCACTCCCTGCTCTTCCCCCGCATGGCGGCCGTCGTGCACCACGCCGGGGCCGGCACCACCGGCGCGGCCCTGCGCGCGGGCGTTCCCTGCGTACCCGTGCCCGTGCAGTTCGACGCCCACTTCTGGGCGGCCCGTCTCGTGGAGCTGGGCACCGCCCCTTGTGTGCTGCCCCTGCGCCGGCTCGGGCCGGCCGCCCTCGGCTCAGCGCTCCGGGAGGCCGTGGAGAACCCTTCCTACCGGGAGCGGGCCCGGCACCTCGCCCGCCGGCTGGCGGCGGAGGACGGCATCGCTCCCGTGGCCGCGGCGCTCGAACGGCTGGCGCACACCTGACGGGCCGCACGCGGCACGCCGGTCAGGGAGTGCCCCTCAGCCGCGCGGATGCTGCTGCCAGGGCTGCTGGTACTGGCCGGGGTGCTGGTACTGGCCGGGCTGCTGGTACTGGCCGGGGTGCTGGTACTGCCCCGGCTGCTGGTACGGAGCCGGGGCCGGCCGGGCGCCGCGCAGCAGGGCGTCGAAGCGGGCGTACAGGTCGTGGGCCGTGTCGGGCGTGGGCGCGTACGCGGTCACTGATCCGTCGGTGAGCTGGACCGTGATCACGCTGCCGCCGCGGGGATCGGGCTGGTGCCAGACTCCGGAGAGGGCCGCGGCGGGGACCCAGCCCCGTTCGGTCTCGGGACCGCCACTGCCCCAACGTCGGCGCAGGGCCCGCCGGTAGCCCGGAATCAGCAGCAGGGGGAAGCTCACCACGACGAACAGGAAGAGGAAGATGCTCCCGATCACCCCGCTGGTCCAGTGCAGCAGCGCGATGATCGCCCCGTAGCAGATCGAGACGATCCCCACCCACAGGCAGGCCGTGACGGCGGCCTCCGGCGCTCCGTTCCTCTTGAGCAGGCCGTAGAGGCCCATCGATGCGAGCATCACCAGCAGGGTGACGCACCCGGCCCCTTCACCGAAGAGCTTGTCGGCGAGGGAGTCGTCGCTCCCGTCCTGCTTGGCGGCGTAGCCGTGGTCATGGAACCGGACGGACATCCGCCCGCCCGGAGTGGCGGTCACGCCCTTGATCTCGTACATGGTGATCACGCTAGCGCCGGCGTCCGGCCGGTGCGGGACCGCCCCCCTGTCCAGGACCGCGCACCGGCACGGCCGCACAGCCGAGCTGATGCCCGTTCAGACGCCGGAGGGTACTTCCGCCCGGGCGATGACCACGTCGAGCAGGGCCAGCAGGGAGTCGCGTGCGTCCGTACGGGAGCGTGCGTCCAGCAGGAGGACGGGGGTGGCCGGGTCGCGCAGGTGCAGTGCGGCGGCGATCTCCGCGGCGGTGTAGGACTGTTCGCCGTGGAAGCAGTTGGCGCCCACGACGAACGGCAGCCCGCGGCTCTCGAAGAAGTCGATCGCCGGGAAGCCGCGGTCCAGGCGCCGCGTGTCGACGAGCACGAGTGCGCCCAGGGCCCCGTTCAGCAGGTCGTCCCACATGAACCAGAACCGCTCCTGGCCGGGTGTGCCGAACAGGTAGAGGACGACTCCGGCGTCGGCGAGGGTGATCCGGCCGAAGTCCATCGCGACGGTGGTCAGTGTCTTGGACTCGATGCCGTCGAGGTCGTCGACGCCGACGCCCGCGCTGGTGAGGCGTTCCTCCGTGCGCAGCGGCTCGATCTCGGAGACCGCCTCGACCAGGGTCGTCTTGCCGACTCCGAACCCACCGGCGATGAGGATCTTGACGGGGGACGCCGCCCGGGCGGTTGAGGCGTCGGAAGTGTCATATCCGGGCAAGGTTGTCCCTGATTTTCATGAGCAGGTGGACATTGGTGGTCTCGGCGCCCTCCAGGGGCGGCCGGTGGTGGATCAGTCCGCGGTCGGCGAGTTCGCCCAGGAGGAGCGTCATCGGGGTGAGGCGCATGTGCATGCGGGCGGCGATCTCGGCGACCGCCAGTCCGCCCGGCCGCGCGCACATGGTGAGGACGGTCCGCCATTCGGTGGCCAGACCGGTGTGGGCGTCGTCGCCGACGGCCGCCGCCACGATGGTGGTGTCCATGGTGAGGGCGGTCTGCGGGGCGGCGGCCGTACGGCCGTCGGTCAGCGCGTACAGCCGTGTCCGGCGGGGGCTTCGGCGCGGCGGCTCGTCGGGCATTACGGCGTCGGCGGGGTGGTGCGCTCGGGGGTTCCCAGCCATTCGCCGAGCGCCTGGGCGGTGCGCACGGCTTCGCCTCCCAGTTCTCCGAGCCGTGCCTTGCGGGAGGTCACGACGATGAGGGTGCTGCCTTCCCCGCAGCCGACGACGCAGAGGTAGCGGTCGTCCATCTCCACGAGCTGGCGGATGACCCTGCCGCCGTCGATCTCCCGGGATATCGCCTTCATGGTGGCGGCGATGCCGGAGGACGCCGCCGCGATGCGTTCCGCCTGGTCCCGCTCCAGCAGGTAGGCGCTGAGCTTGATCCCGTCGTTGGACAGGAGCACGGCCCCCTGGATGCCGGCGATCCTGCTCAGGTTGTTGTCCAGGATGCCGTAGATCATGTCGCTGGCTGTCGTTGTCATGGCTGATCCGCTCCGAGCTCTGCTTCCACTTTCTTGGTCCCCTCTTCGTAGTCGGCCCAGGCGTCGGCCACCTCTTCGGGTGTCTCCGTGTCCCGGCCGGCGGCGGGCTCCGGGGCGCGGGGGCCTCGGAGTTGCTTGGTGAGGTGGGTCTGCGGGACGCGCTCGGGCAGGGCCGGCCGCGCGTCGGGGCCGGCTGCGGCGGCCGCGGTGCGGGCGGGCAGCGGCGGTGCCGGCACGAGGGCGGGGGCCGGCGGGGCGTCGGCGGCGGGCGCGGGCTCGCGTACGGGTATGGGTACGGGGCCCCGCACGGCGGCGGGCCGTGGAACCCGTTCGGGCAGCGCCCCGGGCTCCGCCGGCCGCGGCTCCGGGGCCTTCGCCGCGGCGGGCAGCAGCAGCCCGCTCGGCAGGATCACCACGGCGGCCGTCCCCCCGTACACCGAGCGGCGCAGGGTGACCCGGGCCTGGAGCTGGTCGGCCAGGTGGCCCACGACGAAGAGGCCGAGCCGGTGCGCGTTCTGCGCGAGGACGGAGAACGGCGGCGCCGAGTGCAGGCGCTCGTTCATGGCCTCGTACCCGGCGGCCGAGACGCGTGGTCCGCGGTCCTCGATCTCGACCGACAGGCCGTCCGCGACGAGTTCGGCGCGGACGACCACCTTCGAGCGCGGCGGCGAGAACCGGGTCGCGTTGTCCAGCAGCTCCGCCAGCAGGTGGCTGATCTGACTGATCACGTGCGGCCGCACGCTCGCCTCGTCGAGTGCCTGACGTTCGATGCGCCGGAAGTCCTCGACCTCCGCGGCGGCCTCGCGCAGCAGGTCGGCGACGCGCATGGGGTCGGTGTGCGGATCCGGGATCTCGCCGCCGGCGAGGATGAGCAGGTTCTCGATCTGGCGCCGCATGCCCACCGTCAACTGGTCGGACCGCATCAGCTGGGCCAGGAGCGCCTCGTCGTGACCGAAGGTGTCCTGGAGGTCCTCGGTCAGGCTCAGCTGGCGGCTGACGAGGTTTCCGGTGCGCGAGGCGATGCCCGAGGCGAACAGGCCGAAGCCGTGGCGCTCGGCGGCGAGCTGCCGGTGCCCGTCGACGGACACCGCGACCACGCGGGCGAAGGCGTCGGCGATCTGCCCGACCTCGTCCTCGCGTCCGTGCACGGCCGGCAGTGCCTCCGTGTCTACGGGCTCCCCGCGCTGGAGCCGGGCCACCACCTCGGGCAGCGTCTCCTCGGCGATGGCGACCGTACGGGTGTGCAGGCGGCTGAGGCGGCGCAGGACCGACCGCGTGGTGAGGACGACGACCGCGGTGACCAGCAGCAGGGCGCCGCCGCTGGCCCCGACGAGCCAGTAGACCTCGGTCTGGAGCGCGGCGGCCTTCGCTTCGGCGTGCGCGAGTACGTTCTTGGCCCGGGCCGTGTTGAGTTCGGCCAGTCGCGGCGCGAAGGTGTGGTGCGCGGCGGGCCAGTCGTCGACGTCGGCGGGCAGTTTCACGCCGGTCGCGGTGTCCTTGTGGTTGGCGATGACCGCGTTCTCGACGCGGAGCTTGGTCTGCCAGGCGTCCGAGCCGGTGAGCTTGTCGTACGCGGCCAGTTCGGCGGGCGGCAGGTACGGCACGATCCAGGTGTCGTACAGGTACCGGTGGGTGCCGACGGCGTCGAGGAACTGGGAGAAGCCGGTGGCCGCCAGTTCACGGGAGGGTCCCGCGAGCGTGAGGGCCGTGTCCTCGCGGGCGACCATCTCGGCGGCGGAGAACAGGGCCACGGCGGGCCTGCTCTCCTGGGCGAGTTCGGCGTCCTCCGCGTGGCTGAATTCATCCTGGTAGGCGCGGATGATGTCGTCGATCACGCCGGTGTAGTAGCCGACGGCCTGTTCCGCGCTGCCGCTGTGCGCGTCCACGCGCTTGCGGTACGAGGCGAGCAGGTCGAGCCGCCCGCCCACGGCGCCGAGGCGTGCCTCCTGCCCGGAACGCTGCGCGGTGTCGTCCCGGCCGCTGCCCGCGAGCCGGCGGAACTCCGCCGCGGCGCGGTCCGTCGCGGCCCGCCTCTCGCGCAGGGATTCGTCGGCCACGGAGGATCCCGCCCACCGCGCCGCCGTCACCGCCCGCTCGGCCTGCAGCTCCGTCATCAGCCTGACCAGCGGCACGCCGATCCGTTCGCCGGCCTCCACGTCGGCGCGCAGGTGCTCCGACTGGGCCAGCAGCCGCTGGGCGGTCACGGTGACTTGAGCCCCCATCGCCACGGTCGGGACGACGGCCAGGCAGACCAGCATCGTACGCAGGCGTACGGTGCGGCGGCGCCGGACGGGGGGCGGCGGGCTTGGCGGTCCTTCGGGGGCCATCGCAGACATCGGTCCTCGGGAGCGGCGGAGACGGGACGGGCCTGGACGAGGGCATGGGGGAACTGCCGACACGGCCCTGCGGGGTGAGGATGCCGATCATATCCAGCCAGTCCGAATAAACGGAGACCTTACTTCCATGCTCCCGCGTGGTAATGGAGCCCTGCCCCCGGCCCGTCGGCATCGGGAGGCGGCACCGGGGGAAGGCTGGTCGCGACCGGTACGGGTCGTCGTCGGAGGAGTTGGATGGCATGCGCACTCTGACCTTTGTCGTGGGTACGGGCCGCAGCGGGTCGACCGCGCTGTCGGGCATCGTCAACGCGCATCCGGACGTGCTCAGCCTGAACGAGCTGCTGTCCTCGGTGCAGAGCAGGGGCTTCCCCGAAGGCCCCGTCACGGGTGAGGGGTTCTGGCGGCTGCTGGCCGATCCGAATCCGCTGTTCGAGCGGATGATCCGCAGCGGGGCGCCGATGCCGGAGTTCGTCTACACCCGCCGTCCCGGGCGCTTCGCGACCGCCACCACCGGCATCCCCGCCCTGTCCCTGATGGTGCTCCCGCACCTGACCGACGACCCGGACGGCCTGTTCGACGAGCTGGAGAAGGAGGTGCGCGGCTGGCCGGCCCGCACCGCCGCCGGCCACTACGGGGCGCTGTTCGGCCTGCTGTGCGCGCGGTTCGGGGCCACGGCGGTGGTGGAGCGGTCGGGCTACTCGTCGGACCGGGTGCCGCTGCTGCGCCGGGCCTTCCCGCAGGCGCGCTTCGTGCACCTGTTCAGGGACGGGCCGGACTGCGCGCTGTCCATGAGCAGGCACACGGGCTAC
This sequence comes from Streptomyces sp. NPDC037421, assembly GCF_055602105.1. Lineage (NCBI taxonomy): Bacteria > Bacillati > Actinomycetota > Actinomycetes > Kitasatosporales > Streptomycetaceae > Streptomyces > Streptomyces sp. NPDC037421. Next base: position 441,999 of record NZ_JBVJWV010000003.1, on the reverse strand, counting down.
CGGCTGATCTTCCTGATGCGGGAGATCCTCGCCCGGACGGGCGCCGAGCGCGTCGAGGACCTGACCGGGGAACAGGTCCGTTCCCTGCCACCGGAGCTGTCCCGGCTGCTGGCGGAGCGCTTCGATCCCGCGCTGGTGCTGGACCGCGAGCTGCCGGTGGCGGGTTTCGCGGCGCTGTGGTCGGAGATCGTCGTCCGGGGCGTGGCGCACCTCGGCGGGGTTCCCGCGCCGATGCGCACCACGCTCGCGTACGAGGACCTCCTCGACCGGCCCCGCGAGGAGCTCGCGAGGCTGGCCGGCTTCATCGGCGTCGAGCCCCTCCCCCAGTGGCTCGACGCGGGTGCCGCGCGGCTGGACGCCGGCCGGCGGGGCGCCTCGCTGCGGCTGCCCCCGGCCGAACTCGCGGCGCTGCGGGAGGGATGCGCCGCCGGCACTCGGGCCCTGGCGGGCGGCCGGGGGTAGGACGGCTCTCAGCAGGTGACGGTGACCTCGTGGACGACGGGCCTGGCCGCCCAGGGGAACGAGGCCACGCCGAAGGCGGCGCGGACGGTCGACCCGCACGGGGCGGAGCCGACCGGACCGCGCACTTCGAGGCTGGACGCGGTGAAGATGACCGGCCTCGCCTGAGTGACGGGCGCGGCGCCGCCGACGACCTCGGCGGAGAGCGTCGTGAACAGCTGCCTCGGCTCGGGCGCCGGGCTGCCCGGGGAGGGCGGGCCGGCGAGTCCGACCTTGCCGTAGATCTCGACGGTGGTGCCGGTGACTTCGGCGCACACCCGGGTGGTCAGACCTGCCTGGAGGCCCGGGCTGCCGCAGGAGGTGACGGTCTCGGTGGCGGCCGGACGGGCGGCGGAGGCGGGGGCGCTCGTGAGGACGGTCAGGCCGGCGGCGCCGACTGCCAGAAGTGCCAAGCGGTTCATCGGGGGTCTCCTCGTCGACATGGGGCCCTCCCGGAACTCCCGGGCGGGGCGTATGTCATGTGATATTTCACATGACATACGAACGGGTCATGACCGCCGGCTGAACCGTTCCCGCCCGGGCAGTGACCCCTCCCGGTCAACGCCGCCCGGCGGCGGGTCGCGACGGGGCGTGCACGGAGCCGAGCAGGCTCAGCGCCTCGGCGCTCGGGCCGCCCGGTTCGGCGTGGTACACGATCAGTTGCTGCCCCGGGGCGTCGCGCACGTCGAAGGCCTGGTAGGCGAGCCGCAGTTCGCCCACGTCCGGGTGGTGGAAGTGCTTGGCCGCCCGGGTCTTGCCGCGCACGGTGTGGGAGTCCCACAGCCGGGCGAACTCCGCGCTGCGCCCGCACAGTTCGCCGACCAGCTCCCGCAGCCTCGGACTGCCGGGTTCCATGCCGTCGGCCTCGCGCAGATGGCCGACCACGGCTTCGGCCGTCAGGGCCCAGCGGATGTGGAACCGGCGCGCCGCCGGGTCGAGGAAGACCGTCCGCGCCAGGTTGTCCACCTGCCCGAAGGGCGAGTACAGGGCCTCGGCGAGCGAGTTGGCGGCCAGTACGTCGAGCGCGGGGCCGATGACGAAGGCGGGGGCGTGCAGGTGACCGTCCATCAGCATGCGCAGGGCGGGAGCCACCTGGTCCGAGGCGGCGGCCGCGTACGGACGGGCGGGTGCCGCGCCCGCCAGCCGGTACAGGTGCGCCATCGCGTCGGCGTCCAGCAGCAGGGCGCGGCCCAGGGCGGCCACGACCTGCCCGGAGGGGTTGCGCTCGCGCCCCTGCTCCAGCCGCGTGTAGTAGTCCGCGTTCACTCCCGCCAGTACGGCGACCTCCTCCCGGCGCAGCCCGGCGACCCGGCGCGGTCCGTGGCTCGCCATGCCGACGTCGTCGGGCCGTACGCTCCCCCGGCGCGCGCGGAGGAAGTCACCGAGGTGGTTGTCGCTCATGCCCACACGCTAAGCCGCCCCCCGGCTGCGCCGCCTGGGTGCGCCGCACCCTGGCAGCGCAGCACACGGCTCGCGTCAGGAGGGCGCCGGCGGCGTCCAGCCCGGGTCGCGGCCGCTCAGCCCGACCGTCCGGTCCAGCAGCGGGGCGTCGTCCGGCACCGGCACGACGGGGCCGAAGACGCCCCCGCCGCGGTCGTCCTCCTGGGCGGCCGCGAACAGGAAGTCGTACGAGACCCGCAGCGCGGCCTGGTCGGGTGCGTAGTCCTGGCCGGTGGCCCGGGCCAGGTCCCAGCCGTGGACGACCAGTTCGTCGGCCGCCACCGCGGCGGCGACGGCACCGGGCAGGTCCACGCTGCCCGCGCGTGTCATGCCGGTCCAGGCGGCCGGGTCCCGCCAGGCCTCCGCCAGTTCGCCGAGGAGCTCCGGCAGCCGCACGCGCCAGTCGGCGGGCAGCCGGGGCGCGGCCGCGTCCGGGGGCGTGTCGGTCGTGGGGCCGAGGTCCTTGCGGGCCGCGTCGCGGAAGGCCGCGGCCAGGCCCGCCAGGTGGCCCAGCAGCTCGCCGACCGGATAGTCCGGGCAGGGGGTCGGCCCGGCGAGCCGGGCGTCGGGGACACCGGCGACCAGGCGGGCCACGATGGCCGCCTGCGGTCCGAGATCGAACACCGTCGTGCTGTTCATCCGCTCGCTCCCTCCGCGACGCACACGGCTGAAGGGTAGAGCCGCGCCGCGGCCGGAGCCGGACGGACATGCCCCTCCGGAAATAATCGGATGGGACGTGCGGCCGCCGGTTGCTAAGGTGCGGAACACCGTGACAGGACGCGAGGAGGTGAGACCCATGAAGGCTGTATCGAGGTGGGTGCTCCCCAACTTCCGTCACGGTGTGCGACTGACCTAGGTGTCGTCGGGAGCGCCTCCGCAACCAGGCACTCCTGAAAGGCGACAACCATGAACCCCGTGATGGTCAACCGGGTGGACGAGACCCAGTGGCAGGCCGTGGCCGACGGCCGGATCGTCGGCCACGGCGATGTCTCGCAGCGGCCCGACGGGCGGCTCTTCGTCAGCATCGACGTGTGGCGGGACGCGGCCTTCGGCCGGCTCGCCGCCGCGATACTGGCGGACCTGCCGGCCCCCCTCCACACCCTGGTCGGCGAGGCCGACCTCGGCCTGAAGTCCCGCTGGGAGCAGGCCGGTTTCACTCCCGGCCGCCGCGAGCGGGAGTACGTCCTGTCCACCGACCCGCGCGAGACCGGACTCGACGCCTCGCGGTCACCCGCCGGTGTGCGGATCCTGCCCGGCGCGGAGGCGGACGAAGGCCTGCTGCGCGCCCTGGACCGCGCGATCCGCGAGGAGGTCGAGGCCGGCGCCGGATGGCGGACCATGCCGGCCGAGGTCCTGCCCCGCCCGGCCGGGCCGATGCCGCTGGACCCGTCCAGGTTCACGGTGGCGGTCCGGGACGGCGCGTACGTGGGGCTGGTCCGGGTGGCGCCGGTCCGCCGCCGGGCGCGGATCGGACTGGTGGCCGTACGGGCCGGCGAGCACCGCAGGGGCATCGGGCGGGCGCTGCTGGCCCACGCGCTGGGCTCGCTGCACCGCTCCGGGATCGGCTCGGCCTGGGCGGAGGTCGACGAGTCCAACACCGCCGCGATCACGCTGTTCGAGCACATCGGCGCCCGCCGGACCGGCGGCAACGTGGAGCTGGTGCGCCGCTGACGCCACGCCGGCCCACCGGTCCGGCACTGGAACCGACACCGACACCCCGATCCGAGAGACGAGGGACATTGGCAAGAACATCGAAGGGCCTGGAAGTCGAGGGCACCGTCGTGGAGTGCCTGCGCAACGCCACCTTCAAGGTGGAGCTCCAGAGCGGGCATCACGTGCTCGCGCACATCAGCGGGAAGATCCGGAAGAACTACATCAGGATCCTCCCGTTCGACCGGGTGCTCGTCGAAGTCAGCACGTACGACCTGACCCGAGGCCGGATCCTGTACCGCTACCGGACCTGATCGACGGCGGGCGTGGGGGGGGGGGGGGGGGGGGGGGGGGGGGGGGGGGGGGGGGGGGGGGGCGGGGGGGGGGGGGGGGGCGTGGGGCGGGGGGC
>NZ_JBVJWV010000003.1:392866-437992 GCF_055602105.1 Streptomyces sp. NPDC037421 | reverse complement strand
AACCTACCCCCCTCCCCCCCCGCCTGGTGGTTCTTCCCCCCCCCCCCCCCCTTCTCCCTCCCCCCCCCCCCCCCCCCCCCCCCCCTCTCCCCTCCCCCCCCCCCCCCCCCCCCCCCCGCTCCGGCCGGCGCCGCGCGATCCGTCAGGGTTGCACCCCAACTGCGCCTGGATGCCCGGATGTTGCCCCTGGCGGCCGCCGGGTGAAGAGGCGGCGCCGCGGCTCTTGTCGTGCCGTCGGGGTTCGCGAATGATGCTTCCGGCGCGCCCGCCGGACCGGCCGGGCTCCGCGCCACGCCGAACCCCGACCAGCCGGAGGCTGCTTTGCGGACGAGTCATCACATCCGGAGGACATCGGTGGCCGTGGGCGCCGCCCTCGCACTGGTCGTCGCCGTACCGCAGGTGGCCTTCGCCGCTCCGCCCCCGGCCCTGCCGGTGAACGCCGAGGCCGTCGAGCTGACCTTCCAGCCCGCGTACGACTACGACACCGACGGCTGCTACCCGACGCCCGCCATAGGCCCGACCGGGGTTCTGAACGGCGGCCTGAACCCCACCGGCGCGCTGAACGGGAACTGCCACGACGCCTCGGACCTCGCCAACACCAACGGCTATTCCCGTTCGACCTGCAACAACGGCTGGTGCGCCGTGGTGTACGCGCTGTACTTCGAGAAGGACCAGGCCATCCCCGGCATCAGCCTCGGCGGCCACCGCCACGACTGGGAGCACGTGGTGGTGTGGATCCAGGGCGACGAGGCGAAGTACGTCTCCACCTCCGCCCACGGCGACTTCAACATCCACGCCCGTGACCAGATCCGCTGGGACGGCACCCACCCCAAGATCGTCTACCACAAGGACGGCGTCGGCACGCACTGCTTCCGTCCGGCCAACACCAATGACGAACCGCCCGAGAACCACCGGGGCACCTGGCAGTTCCCTGCGCTCGTCGGCTGGTCGGGCTATCCCGCGACGCTCCGGGACAAGCTCAGTCAGGCGGACTTCGGCAGCGCGCACTTCGGCCTGAAGGACGGCTCCTTCGCCTCCCACCTCGCGAAGGCCAAGCCGGCGGGAATCCCCTTCGACCCGAACCAGTAGCGGTCAGCGGGGCGGGAAGCCTTCCTGGGCCAGGGCGTAGACGGTGCAGGGGCGGTCCAGGACGGTGTCCTCGCGCAGGCGCGTGAAGCCGAGGCGCGAGGCCACCGCGGTGGAGGCGGTGTTGCCGTGATGGATCATGGCGGTGATCTGCTGGAGCCGCAGCGTCCCGAAGCCCCACGCGAGCACCGCCTCGGCCGCTTCGGTGGCATAGCCGCGCCCCCAGTGGGCGCGGGCGAAGGTCCACCCGATCTCGGTCTCGTCGAACTGCTCCCACCAGTTGAGGCCGCTGCGTCCGATCAACTCGCCGGTGCTGCGGAGTTCGACGGCGCACAGGCCGTGGCCGCGCCGGTCCCACTGGTCCTGGATGGCGCGCAGGCGGGCCGCGGCCTGCTCCCGGGTGTAGCCGCCGACGAACCGGTTGACCTCCTCGTCGGCGTGCAGGCCCACCCACCAGTCGGTGTCGGCTTCGGTGAGCGGGCGCAGTCGGAGGCGTTCCGTGGTGATCACTTTCGTACAGTCCTCGATGTCGATGGGATGGCCGGGGTCCGGGGATTGGGTTGTAACAGAAATGGTTACGACAGCGGCCGAAAGGGAGGCCGGTCCCGGTGGACCGGCCGGCGCGGATCGCGGGTCGCTCAGGTTCCGGGAACCGCCGCTCTCGCCACGTCGGCGACGGTGACGGCCGCCAGTTCGGCCCTCATCGACTCCTCCGCACGGTCGTAGACCTCTCGCAGCACGGCCGGGATGCCCCGCGCGACGGGACATTCCCGGTTGGGCGGCGAGGAGTGCAGGGCGATGAGCGGCTCCGGCTCGACGGCGAGGTGGACGTCCCTCAGCGTGATCGATTCCGGAGCGCGCGCCAGCCGCCAGCCCGCGCCGTGCCCGCGCTGCGACTCCACCAGCCCGGCGTCACGCAGGCTCCCGAGGGTGCGGCGGATGACCACGGGGTTGGTGTTGACGCTGGCGGCGATCTGCTCGGACGTCACGATGCCTCCGGGCCGCTTGGGGCAGACCCGCGCCATCCAGGTCAGCGTGTGCGTGGCCACGGTCATCCGGCTGCTCGCACTCATGTAACCTCCCGCCGCCCGAATGCCACGGACCCCTCTGTCGTAACCAATTCTGTTACGACAGAGGGGTGTATGTCCAGCCGTCACCGGCCGGCGACGCCCGTCGGGATCAGCCGGTGCGCTGGTGGTCCACGAGGTCGCAGTCGGTGTACGCGGTCGGCCGGGTCATCAGCGCCGACAGCGCCCGGGCCAGCTCGTTGGTCTCGGGCGCGTCGCTGTTCGCCATGGCCGCGTCGTGGGAGTCGAACTCCACCACGGCGAGGTAGCGGTTGGGGTTGGCGCGGTCCTTGAGCAGGGTGCGGGCAACCGGGGTACCGCTGCGCCCCTGTGAGCGGGCCTGCTCCTCGTAGGCGCGCAGCAGCTCGCGCACCTCGTCGATGCGTTCCGTCTCGAAGTCGATGATCTGCGCGAACTTCATGGTTCTGGTTCCTCCGTGGTGCTGGACGGCGCCCTTCGCGGGTGAGCCTTGCGCCCAGCAAACACCGTCACGCGCGGCGCATCCGGGTCACACGCTCGGCGGCGCCGCGATTCCACGGGATCGGCGGGATCAGCTCCCCGTCGGGGCCGGCTTCGGCGGGTTGAGCAGGCCCTCCGGGGGACCCAGGGTGACGGGGGCGCCGGCGGGCTTGAAGGTGTGCATGACCCGCACCTGGACGCCGGTGCCGCCGATGTGAGTGAGCTTCATGGTCGCCTCGTACCAGGTGATCCGCTTCTGCTCGTCCAGCCGCAGGTCGACGTTGACCTCCTGCGGACTGTGGTCCGGGAAGGCGCCGGTCAGCATGGCGTGGCCGGCCTGGGACATGCTCGCGGCGTTGACGGAGACGTGCAGTTCGCGCCCGTCGGGCCCGGAGCGGGCGAGGTCGTCGAGGGCTCCGGGGGTGAAGGCCGCCAGCAGCCCTGCCGTCATCAGCGGGTTCGCGGCGCGCGCCCGCCAGGCCACGACGCCCATCTCGTCGCCCTTCTGCGCGAGCTGCCCCTGCGACCTGGCCACCCAGGCCGGCTTGCCCGTCTGGTCGACGGCCTTCCAGTACCGGACGTAGGTCTGCCCGCCCGCGTACCGGGCGGCGTCGGTGTGTCCGTCCTCCGTGAACTGCATGTCGTAGGCACCGCCCACGGCGGCGTCCGCCGCGTCCCCCCGGTACCGGCCGGTGCCGGGAATCGGGCTCGGGCTGCCGCCGAGGAGGTCCTTCGGCGGCGTGAGCAGCACCTCGGACGCCAGGCCCGGGGAGTCCAGCAGGGCCCGTCCCGCGCCGCGCACGGTGTCCAGGTCCTTGACCTGCTCCGCCGTCAGGCAGGTCTTGACGCCCTCGGGCATCTTGCAGGTGGACTCGCCGGAGCAGGCGGTCAGCGTGGCGAGCGCCAGGACGGCCGCCGCCGCCCACGCCGAACGCCGGAAGAAGGCAGCAGACATGTGTGTTCCGGTCCCCGTGTGTGGTCGGTCCGGGGGAAGCCGAAGCAGCCTGGTCCCCCGGCCAGGCCCCGCCAGGCTACCCGACCGGCCGCCTGGCGCCGGCCGCGGACGGACACCGCTCCCTGCCGACCGGGGCGCCGGGGCCCGAGCCCCCGCGCGGACGCGCCCGGCGCCTCCGCCGCCCACGTGATGGCCCGCAAGCCGGGACCTTCGGCGCGCACCGGCGCCGACACGCCACGGCCGGATGCGGCGGATCGCCGGGCCGGTGGACGAGGATCACACCGCGGCCACCGCCCCTCCCCATCCCGTCGGAGTCACCATGGCCCCCACCTGGGACCCCCGTCGCCCCCGCCGTTCCGGAGCGTCGATCCTGCCGGTCCTGCTCCCCATCGCGGCCCTGATCGTGGTGGCGGTGGCGGTGGGGTCGTGGCTCCAGTTCAGGGAACGGCAGGCGCTCGACACGGTCCACACGGCCGGATCCGCGGCCGCCGACCGGGTGGACGTGGAAGCCACCGTGCAGCGCGTCGACGCCTCGTCCAGGGAGCTGGTCCTGCGGGTCCGGGTCACCCCGCGCGGGACCCTCGGCGAGGAGGGCGGGACAGCCCCGGTGGCCGATCTCAGCCTCCAGACCTCCGCGGCGACCCTCGGCGACCTGGCGTTCAAGGCGCACGAGCGGATCGCGACCAGGGACGTACAGGTCGCGATGGCGGGCGGGTCGATCAGCGACTACCCGTTCGACACGTACGGGACGGACGTCGAGTTCTGGGCACAGCTGGGCGGCAGGCAGGTGCCGGTGCGGATGCTGTTCTCCAACAACGACCCCCTCTTCTCGGTGTCCGTGACGCCCTCGGACGTCCGGCAGGAGGCCGTCCTGGGGCTGGAACTGGTCCGGTCGGGCAGCCTGCTCGTCTTCGCGGTCTTCATGATGGGCGTGATGTGGGCGCTGGCGGCGTCCGTGCTCATCGGGGCCTGGTACCTGACGACCTGCGGCGAGGGCCTGGTCTGGCCCGCCCTCGCCTGGATGGCCGCCACCCTCTTCGCCCTCGCCGCGTTCCGCAACACCGCGCCCGGCACGCCCCCCATCGGCTGCGTGCTGGACTGGTTCGCCTTCCTGTGGGCCGAGACCGTCATCGCCCTCTGCCTGCTCGCCGTGGTCATCACCGGCGTCCGCGCCGCCCTCCGCCCGGACGACACCGCGTAGTGCGGGCCCCGCGCCCCGGTCAGCGGATCCCGGGCGCCGCCCGGAACGGGCCGAGGCCCTTCGTCGCGGCTGCCCGGGCCGCGCGCGCGACCGATGCGTTTTGCGCCCGCCCCGCACCCGGTCCAGGCTCGGAACGTGGGGCCCGCGTGCCCCGCCGCGAGGAGCTGAGGGAAGGAGCGGGCCCATGGCAGGTGACGAGCGGGGACGAGCCCTGACGGGTGGCCTGTGCCTGGTCACCGGCGCCACCGGCTACATCGGCGGCCGACTGGTGCCCGAGCTCCTCGACGCCGGCTACCGGGTCCGGGCGCTGGCCCGCTCGCCGGAGCGGCTGCGCGACCACCCCTGGGCCGCCCGCGCCCAGGTGGTGCGCGGGGACGTCACCGATCCGGGCTCGCTGGACGCGGCGCTGCGCGGGGTGGACGTGGCCTACTACCTGGTGCACGGACTCAGCGCGGGTCCCGGCTTCGAGGAGCGCGACCGGGCCGCGGCCCGCCTCTTCGCCGAGCGGGCCCGGCTGGCCGGTGTACGGCGCATCGTCTACCTCGGCGGGCTCACCCCGGCGGGCCTGCCCCCCGAACGGCTCTCGCCGCACCTGCGTTCCCGGGCCGAGGTGGGCCGCATCCTGCTGGCCTCGGGCGTGCCCTGCACCGTGCTGAGGGCGGCGGTGGTCATCGGCTCCGGCTCGGCCTCCTTCGAGATGCTTCGCTACCTGACGGAACGGCTGCCCGTCATGATCACGCCGAGCTGGGTGGGCACCCGGGTACAGCCCATCGCCGTCCGCGACGTGCTCCGCTACCTCGTCGGCAGCGCGGGCATGCCCCCCGAGGTCAGCCGTGCCTTCGACATCGGCGGGCCGGACGTCCTCACCTACGAGGAGATGATGCACCGCTACGCCGCGGTCGCCGAGCTTCCGCACCGGCGCATCCTGCGCGTGCCCATGCTCAGTCCGGGGCTCTCCAGCCTCTGGATCGGCCTGGTCACCCCGGTGCCCCGGGCGCTGGCCCGGCCGCTCGCCGAGTCCCTGCGCCACGAGGTGGTGTGCACGGAGCACGACATCGCCCGCTGGGTGCCCGACCCGCCCGGCGCGCCCCTGGCCTTCGACCGGGCGCTGGCCTTCGCCCTACAGCGGGTCCGCGAGGCCCAGGTGACCACCCGGTGGTCCTCCGCGTCCCTGCCGGGCGCCCCCAGCGACCCGCTGCCCACCGACCCCGACTGGGCCGGCGGCAGCCTCTACACCGACCACCGCAGCACGGGGGTGGCGGCCCCGCCGGCGGCGCTGTGGCAGGTGGTGGAGGGCATCGGCGGCGAGCACGGCTGGTACTCCTTCCCGCTGGCGTGGGCCGTCCGGGGCTGGCTGGACCGGCTGGCGGGCGGCGCCGGCATCCGCCGCGGCCGCCGCGACGCCAGCCGGCTGCGGGTGGGCGACGCGCTCGACTTCTGGCGGGTCGAGGAGATCGAGCCGGGCCGGCTGCTGCGGCTGCGCGCCGAGATGCGGGTGCCGGGTCTGGCCTGGCTGGAGATGTACGCCGAACCCGACCCGGCGGACGAGCGCAGGTCACGCTACCGCCAGCGCGCCCTCTTCCACCCGCGCGGCCTGCTCGGCCACCTGTACTGGTGGGCCGTGAGCCCCTTCCACGCGGCGGTGTTCGGCGGCATGGCCCGCAACATCGCCCACGCCGCCGAACAGGCCCCGCCCTCCCCGGGGCCCGGCCTGACGACCTAGCCGTCTCTTCCGGATCCTTGTGGGAGAGCCCGAGTACGTCCAGTAATCGGGTCCTCCTCCGCCTTGCGATGCACGGCAGTGGACTTGAAATCGCAGATCCAGACCCTGGACCGGTCCCAGCCGGTCCTGCCGGTGATGCCAGGGGGCCCTGAGCGCGCCGCCCACGACCACGTCCACGCCGGCACGACCACCCTGTCCGCCGCACTCGCACTGCCTGGCTGACTCCTACGGGTGAAAGCCCGGGAGGCAGGGCCGCAAACAGTCCAACCGGAGGTGTGGCGGACTCCTCAGGGGGTGACGTTGGGCCCGGGATGAGTCTTGGGAGCCCGAGCCCGGGAGGTACTCGATGCATGGAGCCGGCCAGGCCAGGCGGGCCGCAGCTGTGGTGGTTGTCGCCCTCGCGGCGACGGCATGCGGCGGTGGGACTGGTGGGGACAGCGGCGACGGCACTGACATCGTCAGCTCCTCCTGGAGTGATGCGCAGAACCCCCTGGAACCGGGAAACACCAACGAGTCGCAAGGCGGCAAGGTACTGGACATGGTCTTCCGGGGTCTCAGGCGGTACGACCCGAAGACCGGCGAGGCCAAGAACGTGCTGGCCGAGAAGATCGAGACGGCGGACAGACAGAACTTCACCATCACCGTCAAGGACGGCTGGAAGTTCAGCAACGGTGACCCGGTGACATCGCGGTCGTTCGTCGACGCCTGGAACTACGCGGCCGACGTACGCAACAAGCAGAAGAACGGATCACACTTCTCGGACATCGTCGGCTACGACGATCTGCACCCGGCCACGGGCGAGCCCAAGGCCAAGACCATGTCCGGCCTCGTCGTCAAGGACGACAGGACCTTCACGGTCGCCCTCAAGAAGAAGTACGGCACCTGGCCGCAGACCCTCGGCCATCATACTTTCTTCCCGCTGCCCAAGGTCTTCTTCACGAACCACGCCGGATGGCTCGCCAAGCCCGTCGGCAACGGCCCGTACACGGTGGACTCGTACGCCAAGGGCACCGTGCTGAAGCTTCGCAAGTGGGACGGCTACCCGGGCGAGGACAAGGCGCTGAACAGCGGCGTGGACCTGAAGGTCTACAACGACAGCAACACCGCCTACACGGACCTGCTGGCCGGGAACCTCGACCTCGTCGACGACGTTCCCACGCAGCAGCTGAAGCAGGTCGGGAAAGACCTCGGCGCCCGGTACATCACCGGGCCGGCCCTCGCCATCACGACCCTCGTCTTCCCGATGTACGACCCCCAGTGGAGCAAGGAGGGCATGGAGAAGGTCCGCAAGGGCATCGCGATGGCGATCGATCGCGACGAGATCACCCGGCAGATCTTCCACGGCGCCCGCACCCCGGCCAAGGACTGGACCTCCCCGGCCCTGGGCGTCAAGGGCGGCTTTTCGGACGGCGCGTGCGGCGAGGTCTGTACGTACAACCCCGCCGAGGCCAAACGCCTCATCCAGGAGGGCGGTGGCCTGCCCGGCGGCAGGATGACGCTGACCTCGAACGTGGACGCCGGCTCGCACCGGGAATGGATGGACGCCGTCTGCAACGGCATCAACAACCTCCTCGGCGAGGGCCCGGTCTGCACCGTCAACCCGATCGGCACCTTCGTCGAGTTCCGCAACCAGGTCACCGAGCACAGGGTCTCCGGGCCCTTCCGGTCCAGCTGGCAGGGCGACTACCCGTACATCCAGGAGTTCCTGCAGCCCCTCTACTACACCGGAGCCGCTGACAACGACGGGAGGTTCAGCGACACTCGCTTCGACAGTCGCGTCGACGCGGCCCACGAGGCGGTCGATGTCGACCGGGCGACCCGCCTGTTCCTGGACGCCGAGAAGGTCCTCGCCGAGCAAGTGCCGGTAATCCCGCTCTGGTACCAGGGCGGAGCCGCAGGCTTCTCGAAGCGCCTCTCGAACGTGACACTCAACCAGTACGGCGCCCCGGTCTACGACCAGATCAAAGTCGGATGACACCCAGGACCGCGGCACCCCACCAGCCAACTCGCCGATTCGCGCCGGCGTCAGGCGGAAACACCACGGCCGGTCGCCGCTGCCCGAACGATGCACGCAAACCGGCGGCCTTCGATGTGGGGTGCGGAGGGGAAGTCCGTCCCGGTCACCCGGCACCACCGCAGAAACGGGTCCCCTCACCGACCCCGTCACAGGCGAACTCGCCGACCTGGTCGAGAGCATGATCAGGGATTTCGACGCCGGCGGATCGGTCTCGCGTCGACATCCAACCCAGTCGGCCCGGATCAGCGCACTTCAGAGAGTCGCACGACCCCTGGCTCGGTGCGGGCCGCGATCCATTGCGTCGCACAGCATCGAGGACGTGATCACCCGTCGGGATTACCGCAGTGGAACTCGTAGACGTACACGCCCCGTGTACCGCCGACGACGACGCTGCGACCGTCGGGAGTCCAGGCGCAGGCGTACAAGACCCCGTCAGTGCGCATCATGGTGACAGCTCGTCCCGACCTCGGGTCCCAGACCCGCACCGAGCCATCGTCGCCGGCGGTGGCAAGCCGGGCGCCGTCGGGTGAGACCGCGACCCTGGTGACCCGGCCAGTGTGTCCGATGAGGCGGGCGATCTCCTGGCCAGTGACCCGGTCCCAGATCCATACCGTCGCGTTGTAGCCGCCCGTGGTGGCGAACCACATGCCGTCCGGTGCGACCGCCACGACCTCCACCCAGCCGACGTGCCCGGTGACACGAACGGTTTCCCGACCGGTGGCCCGGTCCCAGACTCGCACCGTACCGCTATCGCTGATGGTCGAGAGCCAGGTGCCGTCCGGCGCAATCGCCACCCGCCCCGGGTAGCGGGTGGCTCCCGGGAAGCGGGCGGTCTCCTGGCCAGTGAGCGGGTCCCAGATCCGCACCGTCCCGTCCGTGCCGGTGGTGGCGAGCCAGGTACCATCCGTGGCGATCGTCACCCCGGCCACCCGGTCAGTGTGGCCAGCGAGACGGATGATCTCCTTGCCCGTGGCCGAGTCCCAGATCCGCGCCGTCCGGTCGCTTCCGGCGGTGGCGAGCCAGGTACCGTCCGACGCGATCGCCACGTCGTACACCGGCCCGTCGTGTCCGGTGAGGCGGGCGGTCTCCTGGCCGGTGGCCGGGTCCCAGATCCGCACTGTGTCGTAGTGGTAGGTGGCGAGCCAGGTGCCGTCCGGCGCCACGGCTCCCACCTTCCCCCATTCTCCGGTGAGATGGGCGGTCTCCTGGCCGGTGGCCGGGTCCCAGATCCGCACCTTTCCGTCATAGCCGCAGGTCGCGAGCCAGGCACCGTTCGGCGCGACCACCACCGCTTCCACAGGACGGGAGTATCCGGCTGGGCGGGCGGTTGCCTCGCCGACAGCCGGCTCCCAGATCCGTACCCCTCCACCGCCGCTGGCAGCGAGCCACATGCCGTCCGGCGAGACCACCACCCCGTTGACCGAGCTGACGTCTCCGGGGAGACGAGTGATCTCCTGGCCTGCGGCCGGATCCCAGATCCGCACCGTCCCGTCCCGGCCGGCGGTGGCGAGCCAGGCGCCGTCCGGCGCGATCGCCACGTCGATCCCTAGGTCGGTGTGTCCGGTCAGGCACGCGGTCACCTGCTCGGTGGCCACGTTCCAGACACGCACCGTCTTGTCGTCGCCGGTGGTGGCGAGCCAGGTGCCGTCCGGCGCGATCGCCACCCCCCTCACCGCGCCGGTGTGTCCGGCGAGGCGGACAGACTCCTGGCCGGTGACGACGTCCCAGATCCGCACCGTCCCGTCGCCACAGGCGATGGCGAGCCAGACGCCGTCCGGCGCGATCGCCATCCGGTGTACCAGGCGTGTGCGTCCGGTGAACCGGGCGGTCTCCTGGCCGGTGACGACGTCCCAGATCCGTACCCCTCCGTCGTCGCCGGCGGTGGCGAGCCAGGTTCCGTCCGGCGCGATGGCCACGGCGTGCACCGGCCCGGTGTGTCCGATGAGGCGGGCGGTCTCCTGGCCGGTGGCCGGGTCCCACATCCGCACCGTCCTGTCGCGGCTGGTGGTGGCGAGCCAGGTTCCGTCCGGCGCGATCGCCACCCCGCTCACCCAGTCGGTGTGTCCGGTGAGGCGGGCGGTCTCCTGGCCGGTGGCCGGGTCCCAGATCCGCACGGTCCCGTCGCCCACGCCGGCGACGAGCCAGGTGCCGTCCGGCGCGACCGCCACCCCCCTCACCATGCCGGTATCGACGGGGAGGGTGCGGAGGAGGGCCCGGTGGGGCACATCGGGTGGTGTCCACTGGTTGCAGAGAGCCGGGTGGGGCCATCGGCCCTGCCGGGCGGCGACCTGTTCACGCCAGGCCGGGAGCGGCTGGAGTCGGCTGTGCAGGATGGCGGTCAGTGCGTGGGCGGGCTCGGTCGCTCCGAGCAGATGCGCGGTGCTGGAGAGGTCGCGTGCCCGCTGCGCGGCGGTCGGTGTGGGAATCTGCGCGCAGTCCGTCCAGGGGGCAGTGGGCCCGCGGTGGTGCAGGCGGGTTTCGATCCAGCGCAGGTCGCAGGCAAGGGCTTCGGCCGGTGCGGTGCGGCGCGCGGCCAGGAGATGGGCGACGGCGTGGTCGAGTAGATAGTCGTCGGTCAGCTCCCACCATGCGGCAGGGGGGTGCGGCGCGGACGGCGTGAGGGGCTCCGCCGGCGGCAGGTCGGCCTGGACGGCGTCCACCAGCGTGGCGTTGTGTCCGGCGAGGCGATCGGGGCCGAGCTCGGCGCGCAGGTAGTCGCGGATGACGTCGTGCAGGCTCAGGTGCCCTCCGTCCGCGTCGTCCACGGTGAGCAGGGACAGGTCGTTCAGGTCCGCGCACAGATCCCGCGTCTGCCACTCGTCGAGGTTCGCTGTGGCCCGCCACAGCGTGGCTACTACGGGGATGGGCGCGGCCGCGCCGTGAGCGAAGATCCCCAGTTCGGCGAACCTCGCCCGGCTGTCGGCGCACAGGTCCGCGATCGAGGCTTCGACAGTCGCCCGTACTGTCGTTGCGCGCTGCTTGGGGTCGCCGAGGTCGGGGGCGGCGGTGGGCTTGTCCACCGCCGCCGGTCCTCGCTCCCGTAAGCTCCGCAGCAGATCCGCGGCGGCGGAGGCGGCGTCGGCTCCCGTCCTGACTCTCCGGTGGATCAGCCGGTTGGCCAGGCGCAGCAGCAAGGGCCACCCGCCGGTGACCTGCGCTAGGTCCTTGGTCACCTCTTCAGGCAGGCTGGACAGTTCACAGGTCAGCACCTGCAGCGCCTGTTCCTGGGACATCGCGTCGACCCGTACCGTCTTCGCGTCGGGCGGGAGGATCGCGGGGACGCGTGTGGTGACCAGTCGCACACAGCCGGCTCCGCCCGCGAGGAGGGGGGTGAGCTGCTCCTGCGTCCAAACGTCGTCAAAGATCAGCAAGGTGGGCTGGTCGGGGCGCTGGTCCAGGAGCTGGCCAAGGTACTCGCCCGCCCGATCCGGGCTGTCGAAGGACACGTCCCTGCCGGTGATGGCGAGTGTGACATCGTGCACCAGCTCGGTGACGGCTTGCGAGCTGTCCGCCTCTCGGCCGACGACGAAGAAGTACACGCCTCCCCGGAAGTGCTGCCGCACCCGGGGGCTGGCGCGCACGATCTGGGCCAGCGTCGTCTTCCCGAAACCGCCCGCGCCTTCGAGCGCCGTCGTGATCCCCACCGGCCCGCCGGCGGGTGAACACACGGTGGAGATGACTTGATCGGCCTCGTCGCGATCGACCACCCACCATCCGGGCACCTCCGGGGCGGCCGGCTGCGGAGGTGGTGGCTGGGTGCCGTGAAGGTGGAAGGTGTTGGTCTGCTGGTTGTGGTCGCCGATCTGCAGGGCGGCAGGGCCGTTGAATGTGTTGTCGAAGGAGCCGCCGCCGCCCGGCCTCGTGGTCACGCACCGTTCCCGAAGCGGTTGTCCTGCCGGTTGCCGTTGCCGACCTGCATGATGGTGGGACCGTTGAACGTGTTGCCCGACACCTCACCCCCGCCGGACTGTCCGGATGGAGTGTGCTCGGCGATCAAGGCGCGCAGTGCTGCGACCACCGAGTCGCGCTCCGCCGCGTCAACACTCTCCATCAGGACCTCGAACCGACCTTGCCACAGGGCCCCTTGATGGAACCGCACCTGTTCGGCATCCCCGCCCTCGGCCGCACTCACAGCGGCGGCCGTCCCGTCAAGGCGCTCCAGTGCAGTGCTCGCGCGCTCGTCATCACCGCGACCGAACAACCGGGCTATCGCCTGCCGGAAACCAGTCCACGCCTCTGTGCCCGCCGCCTGCACGACAGCGGATCCACCCGCCGCCGCCAAAGCCGATATCGCCTCATCCAACAACGCCGACACCTCCGTCGCACTTCGTCGCGCAGATCTTAGCCGTCGGCTGCCGACGCGCTCTGCGCTCAACCTCCGCGTAGCGCACGACACTCCGGGAACCGGAGGTTCCCCGTTCTGGGCACCGGCCCTGCCGTCGATGCGCCGAGACGATTGGCAGGCCCACCGCCGAACCGAGTCGGTGGTCATCCACCGAGTCGGCCACGGAATCGGCATGCGGGCAGCATTGGGTCGCCTTGACAGCGAAGTCAGTCCGTGCAGGTCAGCGAGCTCGATCGGACTGCCTTCATTGTCAACGGACACCAGCCCCATGCCCAGCGCGAGCCGGAACGCCGCGCCCGGACAGCCGGTCCTGCGGCAGGCCGGTCTCCACCGAGGTTCGCGAGGACGTCCGGACCAGGGACCTGCGACGGATCGCAGAGGAGAAGCGCCTGGCCGCGCACTGGGCCAGGAAACCAAATGAGATGGTTCTTGACCGGCAAGATCCGAAAGAGACGGCCTAAGGGCTGTCCCGTAGTGCGGCCAGCCGCTGTTCGAACGGCACCACCGTGAAGCCGTCCGCCGGGTCCACCGAGGTGATCGCCCCCGTCAGCGAGCGGGGCGCGACCGCCGCGGCGGTGTCGACGTCCGGGGCGGGCGCTCCGGCGGCGGGCGCCATGAAGCGTGCCAGCTCCGTGCCGGCCCGGGCGGTCCGCCGCTCCAGCCCCTCCCCGCCCCAGTCCTCCGAAGCCGCGTACACGGCGGTCGGCAGGGCGAGCGCGCGCAGGTGGGTGAAGAGTGGGCGCAGGGCGTGCTCGGTGACCAGGGAGTGCCGGGCGGTGCCGCCGGTCGCTCCGAGGAGCACCGGCTTCCCGGTCAGCGCGTCCTTGTCGATGAGGTCGAAGAACGACTTGAACAGGCCGCTGTAGGAGGCCGCGAACACCGGCGTCACGGCGATCAGGCCGTCCGCGGCGGCCACCGCGTCGAGTGCGGCGGCCAGCCGGGCGGGCGGGAACCCGGTGACGAAGTGCTGGGCGATCTCCGTCGCCAGGTCCCTCAGCTCGATCACCTCGGACTCGGCCGTCACGTGCCGGAGCGTCGCGGCCGCGAGGCGGTCGGCGAGCAGCCGGGTCGAGGAGGGCGAGCTCAGTCCCGCCGATACGACGACGAGCCTCATGCCCGCTCCTCCTGGGCCGCGGTGTTCCGGGCCTCCGCCACGCGGGCCCGGTGCGTCGGCGCGTCCGGCACGCCGGCCGGGCGCAGGTTCGCGAACTCCTTGCGCAGCACCGGCACGACCTCCTCGCCCAGCAGGTCGAGCTGCTCCAGGACGGTCTTGAGGGGCAGGCCCGCGTGGTCCAGCAGGAACAGCTGGCGCTGGTAGTCGCCGGCGTAGTCCCTGAAGGAGAGGGTCCGCTCGATGACCTGCTGCGGCGAGCCCACGGTCAGGGGTGTCTGGGAGGTGAACTCCTCCAGGGACGGCCCGTGGCCGTACACCGGCGCGTTGTCGAAGTACGGGCGGAACTCGCGCACCGCGTCCTGGGAGTTCTTGCGCATGAACACCTGGCCGCCGAGCCCGACGATGGCCTGCTCGGGGGTGCCGTGCCCGTAGTGGGCGTAGCGCTGGCGGTAGAGGTTCACCATCTGCTTGGTGTGGGAGGCCGGCCAGAAGATGTTGTTGTGGAAGAACCCGTCGCCGTAGTAGGCGGCCTGCTCGGCTATCTCCGGGGAGCGGATGGAGCCGTGCCACACGAAGGGCGCGACGCCGTC
Source organism: Streptomyces sp. NPDC037421 (assembly GCF_055602105.1). NCBI lineage: Bacteria > Bacillati > Actinomycetota > Actinomycetes > Kitasatosporales > Streptomycetaceae > Streptomyces > Streptomyces sp. NPDC037421. The sequence continues at coordinate 423,435 of NZ_JBVJWV010000003.1, read as the reverse complement.
GAGCGGGCGCGGGGTCGAGGTGAAGGACTGGAGGGGCGTACGGAACTTGCCCTTCCAGGTGACCACGTCCTCGTCCCACAGGCGGCGCAGCAGCGCGTAGTTCTCGATGGCGAGGTCGATGCCGTCGCGGATGTCCTTGCCGAACCAGGGGTAGACCGGGCCGGTGTTCCCGCGTCCCGTCATCAGGTCGACGCGGCCGTCCGCGACGTGCTGGAGCATCGCGAAGTCCTCGGCTATCTTCACCGGGTCGTTCGTGGTGATCAGCGTCGTCGACGTGGACAGGATCAGGTTCTCGGTGCGCGCGGCGATGTAGCCGAGCATCGTCGTCGGCGAGGAGGGGACGAACGGCGGGTTGTGGTGCTCGCCGGTGGCGAAGACGTCGAGGCCGACCTCCTCGGCCTTCTGCGCGATCGCGAGCATCGCCTTGATCCGCTCGTGCTCGCCGGGCGCGCGTCCGGTCGCCGGATCGGGCGTGACGTCACCGACGGTGAAGATCCCGAACTGCATGGCTCCCCTTCCCAAGATTGTTTATGATTCAACCATACCTCGGAACGGAAGGCGCCGCCGCCGTATTCCCCGCGGCCACGGGCCGCCACCGCCCGTCCGGGTACCCGGACGGGCGGTGGCGGCACCGGCGGACCGGTCAGCGGTTGTCGTGGAGCTCCTGGTGCATCTGCGGCTGGTCGTCCTCGTTGTGCGTGAGGGCGAACTTCTGGACCTCGTTGAAGCCCTTGGAGGCGACGCCGACGATCTCCTTGTACGGGTTGACGCCGGTGGCCTTCTTCGCTCCCCCGCCCAGCAGCCCGCCGCCGATGCCGCTGACCACGTCGTGGCCGGCTGCGAGGGGGTTGGCGGCCGCGCCGAGGACGCTCTTGGGCAGCCCGGCCATGTCGGCGTACTTGTCGGACAGCGCGTGGCGGACCATCGCGATGAACGCGTCGTGGGTGGGGCCCGGGTAGAACTTCCTGTAGAAGTCGACGGCCTGCTTGGTCATGAAGACGCCGTCGTCGGTCTTCTTCCACTCCCTGTCGCGCTCCTGGTTCCACAGGGCCTCGACCAGGTCGGGGTCCTTGGGCAGCAGCCACTTGTCGGGGGTGCCGAGGTAGTGGTTGACGTAGTGCCAGGCGCACATGAAGCCCTTGGCGTCGTCCTTGGCGACGTCGATGCCCAGGCGGTCCATGGCCTGGACGATCTGGGTGGAGAAGACGCAGGCGGCGCCGGTGGTGTACTTCTGCGAGACCGGCTCGCCCCACTTGGCGTAGTCCCACTCGCCGCTCTTCTTGTGCAGCTGCCGCACCGAGGCGTGCACGAGGCGGACCTTGGTGACGTTGGCGGCCAGGGTGCCGTCCCGCATGGCGTTCTTGTTGCCCATGTCGATGAACAGGCGCGAGGACTGCGAAAGGCGCCGGCCGGGCCCCTGCACACCGCCGAGCCGGCCGGTGGAGCGGAGCGTGAACGCCCCGGTCGGGGAGAGGTACGTGCCGATCAGGCCGACGGTGCCCTGGAGCATGGACACCTCGCCGTGGTGGTGCGCGAAGAAGCTCTCCGCGGCCTTGACGTCCGCGTCCGACCAGTCCGGGGGCGGGGCCGCCGCCTCCTGGAGGAACTCGGCCAGCCTGACGGGCAGGGCGGATGTGTCCATCCCGGGCTTGAGCGTGCCGATGGTGCGGAACAGCGCGTTGACCCCGTCGATCTCCTTGTTGTCGATCAGGTCCGACACGAGTTCGTCCGCCTTCGGATCGCCGACCTTGCTCGCCGCTTCCAGCTCGGCGGCGATCGTCGCGGTCGTCAGAGCCACGTTGAACCACTTCCTTCCGGGGATGGGGCGGGCCGTACCCGCCGGTCAGCGGCATGCTCCCGCCGCCGGCGGGGGCTCCAGAACCCCTTGCCGGCGCCGGATCGTTTGCTCCTCACTCCAACGGCGGACTGCCTCGCCCCGACGGGAACCGGCCGAACGCGTCCGCGTGCGGGCGCATCACCGGGCGGAGCGCTACCCTCCCCGCCATGATTGACATGGACACGCCCTATCCGGCCCGGCGGGCCGGCCTCGCCGCCGCCCGACCGCGAAGAGCCGGCCTCCGCCTCCTCGTACGCCTCCTCCTGTGCCTCCTCCTGCCCGCCCTCCTCTGCGCACCGGGCGCCGCGGCCGCCCCGGCGGCACCCACAGGCCCCGCCGGCACCCCGTCGGCAGCGGACGCCGCCGCCCGCTGGGGCGACCTCCGCCTCGACGAGGCCTCCTTCCTGACCACCCACAACTCCTTCACCAACTACGAGGACTCCCGCTGGAGTTCGGTGAACCAGTCGGAGTCGGTGCGCGCCCAGCTCGACAGCGGTGTACGCGGCCTGAGCCTGGACACGCACTGGTACGAGCGCAGCACCTGGCTGTGCGTCATCAGCTTCGGCAGCGACTGCTACCCCAGCGACGTGTACCTGTGCCACGGCGACTGCAAGACCTTCGCCGGGGCCACGTACGCACTGCCCCGGCAGTCCTTCCACGGCACGATGCAGACCGTGGTGGACTTCCTCACCGCCCGTCCCCAGGAGGTCGTGACCGTCTTCCTGGAGGACTACGTCAGCGCCGAGCAGCTGCGGCAGTCCCTGAGCAGGGTCCGCGGGGTCGACGGGCTGCTGTTCCGGCCCGACGAATGGGACGTCCGGCAGAACGGATGGCCGAAGGTGGCCGATCTCGTCACCGCCGGCAAGCGGCTGCTGGTCTTCTCCGACCGCTCGGACCGGGAACACCTGGGCGTCATGTACGACAGGTCGTGGACGGTCGCCAACCACTGGAGCCTCGGCGACACGGGCGACGACCTCACGTGCGTCAGCCGCTGGCCCGATGTGCCCCTGGACCGGCAGGAGCCGGGATTCCGGCGGCTGTTCACGATGAGCCACCACCGCAACGTGCCGACCGTCCTCACCGCGGCCCTGGACAACGGCGCCAAGCTCAGAAACCGCATCGCCGGGCAGTGCCGGACCGCGACCGGGGGACGCGAGCCGAACTTCGTCTCCGTCGACTTCCACCGCCTGTCCGACAGCAGCGGCCACACCCCCGCCTCGGTCGTCGCGGAGCTGAACGCCGGCCCCTGACACCCGCCCGCCGGACACCCGGCCCCCGCCGGCGCCGCCCGGGCGTCGGCGGCAGGGGCCGGTGCCGGTCAGAAGCCGCAGGCCGCCCTCGCGTCCCGGAAGCGGCCGGGGTGCCGCCGCCGGTACTCGACCAGCGACTGCGCGACCGCGGCGCCTTCGCCCACGGCGGCGCCGACCCGCTTGACGGATCCGGACCGGACGTCGCCCACGGCGAACACCCCGGGCACGCTGGTCTCCATCTGGAGCGCGTCCGGGCCCGCCCCGCCGCTGCCGGTCAGGACGTACCCGCGGTCGTCGAGCTTCAGCGTGCCGCCGAGCCACTCGGTCGACGGGCGGCCGCCGATCAGGACGTAGAGGCAGTGCGCGCCGACGGTCCGCTCGCCGCCGTCGCGCCCGCGCAGCCTGAGCCCGGTGAGGGTGTCCCCGCCGAGGCATTCGGCGACCTCGGTGCCCAGCATGACCCGCAGGCCCGGAGTCCGCTCGATCCGCTGCACGAGGTAGCTCGACATGGACGCGCCGAGCTCGGTGCCCCGTACCAGCAGGGTGACGGAGCGGGCGTAGCGCGCGAAGTAGAGGGCGGCCTGTCCGGCGGAGTTGCCCGCGCCCACCATGTACACGTCCTCGCCGGCGGTCGAGGGGGCGTCGGACAGGCAGGATCCGTAGTACACACCGGAGTTGAGGAGCCGGTCGACCCCGGGGGCCGTCAGGCGGTTCCAGTCCACTCCGGTGGCGACCACCACGGCCGCCGCGGTCACCGAGGCCGTCTCCTCGGTGCCCGCCTTGACGAACTCGATGCTGTGGTCACCCGTCCCCGTGGGGGACACCCGGCTGGCCACCCGGGTGGGCTGCCACTCGACGCGGGCCCGGCGGGCCTGCTGGAGGGCGCGCTGGGCGAGATCGGCGCCGGTCAGGCCCACGGGGAAGCCGAGGTAGTTCTCGATCCGCGAGGTCGATCCCGCCTGTCCGCCGGGGGCGTCGTCCTCGATCACGACCACGCTCATGCCCTCGGCGGCGGCGTACACCGCCGCGGACAGGCCTCCGGGGCCGCCGCCGATCACGGCGACGTCGTAGTGGTCCTGCCCGGCCGGGCGGATGAGGCCGAGCCGTTCGGCCAGTTCGCTGACCGAGGGGTCCGCCATCTCGGTGCCGTCACCGAGCCGGACGGTCACCGGGGCGTCCCGCGCGTCCTCCCCGGGCAGCCAGCGGAAGATCACGCCGCTGCGGCCGAGGAAGTCGCGTACCGCGTAGGCGGCGGGTGAGAAGCGGCTGCCGCGCACCTCGGCGGTCGGCAGGCCGCCCCGGCAGTCGGCGTTCCAGGTGCACAGGGAGTCGTCGAGCGCGACCCGGAGGTGCTCGGCCGGGTGCTCCCCGCCGCGCAGAGCGCCGTCGGCGTCGGGCACGCCGTCGGAGCGCCGGGCCAGGGGCAGCCAGCGCACGCCGGGGGGCGCGGTACCGGGCTCGGGGGCTTCGTCGGCGAGCACGGCGGCGACGGGCACCTTCCGGTCGGCCAGCGAGTTCAGCGCCCGGACCGCCTCCGCGGGTCCACCGACCTGGAGCACCCGGAACGACGTCCGGTACCAGCTTCGCACCAGCTCGGCCGTCTCGTGCCGGCGGAGCGGATCAGGGTCGGACAGAACGATCACCGGCAGTGCGGCATCGGCCATCAAAGGGTCCTCCAACAAGTATCGAAAGATCGGCTTCCGCTCCGGTCAACGAGCGGGGAGGCGATACGAATCGGCTGCGGAGGGGTCGCTGCGGGCGGCGGGGCGGCAGCGGGCGCGGGCGCCCGCCACCACCCCGGGCGGTCCTCAGAGGCGGCCGAAGAACTGGTTCCCGCGGGCCGCGTGGTTCTCGCTCGTGTAGTACTCCTTCATCGCGGAGCTGATCTCCTCGCGGCTCAGCTGCCCGTCACCGTCGACGTCCAGCCGGTCGAACGCCTCGTCGAAGGTCTGGCGGGGCAGCCGGAACATGCCGTGGAGCAGGGAGGTGTACTCGTCACGGCTCAGCATGCCGTCGCCGTCGCGGTCGCCGAGCTCGGTCCAGGCGTTGCTCATGTTCCGGATCCGCTCCCAGATCCGGTTCTGGTCGGTGACGATCCGCGCCCGGAACGCCGCCCGGAACTCCTGCCGGTCGACTCCCCCGTCGTCGTCGCGGTCCATCCGCTGGAAGACGGTGTCCCAGAGCTCCGCCAGCGAATCCCGGAGCCCTGCCACGTCGTCCGGGGTGAGGCCGAGTGCCTCGGCGAGCCGGTCCGAGAGGCCGATGACGTCCGACTTGTCGAGCCGCCCGTCGCGGTCCGAGTCGAAGACGTCGAACGACCGGTCCAGCTTGATGTCCAGAACGCTCACGACAACACCCCTTCACTCCACGTATCCGCTCCGCCACGGTGCGGAGCGGGCCCAGGAAACCACACGACCCGGCCTCCCCGCACCGAAGGCCCGGGACGACTGGGCGTTCCGGGTGACGGGAACGGACGGGCGTCCGGTACCGGTCAGCGCGCGCCGGCCCCCGTACCCGAGCGCCGCTGGTGGCGCAGCCAGGCCGTCAGGGCGGCCTGGAGCTCGGCCACTTCGCGGTGGGTGAGGTCCTCGCCGCCCGGACCTGCGTGCAGGCGCACTCCCGCACCCGTGACGCTCCAGCCGGTGCCGCGCCCCGGACGGGAGGCGAGGGTCCGGCCTTCGGCGAGGGCGCCCAGCGCCTGCCGGACCGCCGGAGGTACCCCGGCCGGGCCGGGCGGGAGGGCGGCGGTGCGCGCCCGCGGGGTGAGGCCGATCTCGGCGTAGAAGGCGGTCAGGGCGTCGTCGAGCGTTCCGGGGCCGGAGGGGGCGGCGCCGGTGAATTCGGCGATCAGCTCCGGGTGCGCCCGGGGTGCGTGCTCGCCCCACGGGCGGGGGTGGAGGGGGCGTTCGTCGGTGTCGAGACGGACGCAGACCGGCGGGATCAGCTCCCGGCCGTAGCCCTGGTGGACCAGCCCCGCGTACACGCGGCGCAGGGTCGCGGCCTGACGCGGCACCGGGTGCGGATCCGGGCCCGCCGGGGCCTGTGGTCTGGCGGGGCGCGGCGCCAGGCCGAGGAGGCCGCTGCTGTGGTGCAGGACGCCCGCCTGGGTGAGCACCACCGTGGCCTGCCGGCCCTTCCTGTCCCAGCCGAGCCGGAACCCCACCACCGTGGTCCCCATCCGCCCGCTCCTCCCCTGGGCCGCACCCGGCCTTCCAGAGCACGTTAGCCAGAGCCGTGCGCGCCGGGGGCGGGCATGCCCGAGGTCCGCCCCGGGGCGGACCGAGTGTGCTAGGGGATGTCCGGCCCTGATCCGCCGGACGCCCCCCCCGGGGTGTCCGCCCGATCGTCCCACCGGAGAACAAAAGCTCGACTTGTGCCCAACTGGCCTGCGACGATGCCGTTATGACGCAGATCATCAAGGGGGGCAATCTGCCCATGTCCGGCGAGCCCATGCGGGTCGCCGTGGTCCGTCGCGCGGCCGGGCCCGGTGTGCCCGAGATCGACCCGGCGGCACTGCTGCTCGACGACAGCGGAAAGGTGAGGGGCCGCAGCGACCTGATCTTCTACAACCAGCGCTCGCACGCCACCAGCGCCGTGGAGCTCCTGGGCAACGCCCGGAGCGAGGACGGGCGGATGGCGGACTGGCTGGAGATCGACCCGGGCCGGGTCGAACCGGAGGTGGAGCGCATCGTCATCGCGGCCTCCTCCGAGGGCGCGGCCTTCGGGGAGATACCGGGGCTGTACCTGGAGGCCGTGAGCACGGTGACGGGACAGCGGATGGTGGTGTACGCGGTCGACGACGACGACGCGGCGACCGAAACCGCTTACGTGCTGGGCGAGTTCTACCGCCGCGACGGGGGCTGGAAGTTCCGCGCGGTCGGGCAGGGCTACGACTCCGGCCTTCCGGGGCTGGCCGAGGACTACGGGTTCACGGTGGAGGACGAGGCGGAGGCGGAGGAGCCGGATGCCGGCCCGCCGCCCGCACCCGCGCTGCCCGAGGCTCCGCCGCCCGCCCCGCCGCTCCCGGCGACGGCAACGGCAACGGCGACTGCGGCTCCGGCTCCGGCTCCGGCAGAGGTGGTTCCGGTTCCGGCGGTGTCCGTCCCGTCGGAGGCCGAGAACGAGGCGGCCGCCACGGCCTCCTCCGCCGCGCCCGCCGTACCCGCCGGCATCCCCGTCTCCAAATCCGGTGCCCCTCTGCTGGGCACCATCACCAGGCGGATCAACAGCCTTCCGACCGACTTCGGGCCGGACTTCCCCGTCTTCACCCAGGAGGGCAGGGGGGAGGAGATCGTCCGGGTGGAGGCGGCCACGGCGCCCGGCTTCGCGGTGGTCGACCTGGTCCGCCTTGGGGACGGCTACGTGGAGGTCCACGCGCTGAACCACCGCAACCGCGAGAGGACCCCCTCGGCCCTCAGCGGCTGGCACGAGGACTTCACCGGGCGCGGGATCGTGGACCACGAGGGGAACGGACCGCTGCGGCTGCGGGTGAAGGCGCGGGGCGAGTGGAAGATCACCGTGAGCCCGGTGTCGGTGCTGCGGGACGCCTCCGAGCGCGTCGAGGGCGTCGGCGCCGACGTCCTGGCGTACTCGGGGCCCGCCATCGACCTCGCCGTCAGGTACCGCAACAGCAAGGACGACGCCTGGTTCGAGCTGGAGTCCCTCCGGCGCAGCGCCTCGCGCCGGACCCTGCACAGCGGTGACCGGTGGCCGGGGCGGAGCACGGTGGCGCTGACGCGGGGGGCACGGCTGCTGATCGTCCGGTACGACAGCGCCTGGTCCCTCACCCCCCGCGAGGTCACCCCGCACCCCAACCGGCGGGAGGGCGAGGTCCCGCCCTTCTGGCGGCGCCTGCGCTGACCCGCGCGGGGGAGCGGCCGGACGCCCCGCGGACCGTTCATCGCGCGGCCACCGCCGTGACGAGCTCCTCCGGCAGGCCCAGCAGGCGCAGGGCGTCCGGTACGGAGCGGCCCAGGGCGGCCACGGCCGCGGCCACGCTGTCCTGGTACGTCGAGGCCCGCGGCGCGGTCGCCGCGGGCCCCGGCCGTCCGGCCGAGGCCGCCGAGGCAGCGCAGCCGGTTGCCGAGGCTCTTGACCCAGGGGGGGGCGATGCGGTCGAGGGCATCCGCGTAGACCCGCTCCGCCTCCTGGGGCCGTCCCGCCGGCAGGGCGATGTCGCCGGGGCCGCGCAGGGCGGCGGCCCCGGCGTAGTCCTCGCGGGCGGTGGCGGAGTCGAGGTCGGCGGAGTCCTCCACGGCGCCGAGTTCCCCGGTGGGGGTGAGGGCGCGGTCGGTCAGCCCGATGACCACCGGGTAGCGGCCCGGGCGGCCGCCCGGCCGGGCGGTGGCCAGCGCCTGGACCGGCGGCTCACGGGCCGGGGGGCGTGCGTCCGGCCAGCTTGGAGTTGCGGTACGAGTAGCCGAAGTAGATGGCCAGGCCGATGAGGAGCCAGATCACGAAGCGGAGCCACGTCTCCACGCGGAGGTAGGTGATGAGCCAGATCGACGCGATGACCCCGACGGCGGGGGTGAAGGGCATCAGCGGGGTGCGGAAGGTGCGGGGCAGGTCGGGGCGCTTGTAGCGGAGGACGATGACCGAGGTGCACACGACGGCGAAGGCGAGCAGGATGCCGATGTTGGTGAGCTCCGCCGCCTCGCCGATCGGCACGAACCCCGCGATGGCCGCCGACGCCACGCCGACGATCCAGGTGACGCGGGTCGGGACGTGCCGGGTGGGGTGGGTCTTGGCGAACCAGTGGGGCAGCAGTCCGTCACGGCTCATGGAGAACCACACGCGGGTCACGCCGAGCATGAAGGTGAACATGACGGTGAGGATGCCGATGATGGCCCCGACCGCGATGATGTCGGCGACCACGGGCAGCCCGGCCGCCTTGAAGGCGCTGGAGAAGCCGCTCTCCGGGTCGATCTCGGTGTACTTCTGCATGCCCGTCAGGACCAGGCAGGCCAGGACGTACAGCACCATGGCGATGGCGAGGGAGTAGAGGATCGCGCGGGGCATGTGCCGCTGCGCGTCCTTGGACTCCTCCGCCGCCGTGCTCATGGCGTCGTAGCCGAAGACCGCGAAGAAGACGGTGGCCGCGCCGGTGAAGGCGCCGCCCACCCCGAACGGGAAGAACGGCGTGTAGTTGTCGGACTTGATGTGGAAGAAGCCGACGACGACGACCAGCAGGACGACCAGCACCTTGAGGACGACCACGACCGTCTCGAAGCGTGCGGCGTTCTTGATGCCGAGGGTGAGCAGGTAGGCCGTGAACAGGCACAGGACCGCCGCGATGAGGTCGAAGCGGTGTCCTTCGCCCGTGCCGGGGGCGCCGAGCATCCAGGTGGGGAGGGAGGCGCCGGTCTCCTCCAGGAGGAAGTTGAAGTAGCCGGAGATGCCGATGGCGACGACCGCGACGATGGCCGTGTACTCCAGCAGCAGGTCCCAGCCGATGAACCAGCCGGCCAGCTCGCCGAGGACGGCGTACCCGTAGGTGTAGGCGGAGCCGGCCTTCGGGATCAGGCCGGCGAACTCGGCGTAGGAGAACGCCGCCGCGGCGCTGGCCACGCCGGCGATGAGGAAGGAGAGCAGCACCGCCGGTCCCGCGACGCCGTTGGCGACGGTCCCGGCGAGGGTGAAGATGCCGGCGCCGATGATGCCGCCGACACCGATCGCGGTGAGCTGCCAGAGGCCGAGGGTGCGGGTGAGCTGTTCGCTGGGCGCCCCTTCGGGCTCTTCGATGTGCTCGATCGGCTTGCGGCGCAGTACGCCCTGCCCTGACCACAAGCTGGTCATGCTGCGTTCCTTTCGGCCGGGGTGGCGGGCGCACATCATCTCGGAAGCGCCGACGTTGCGGAACTAGGCGCTCCGGTGGTGTGAGATCGTCTGGCCCAAACCCGTGGTCCCCCCTTCGGGTCAGTTCCAGATCCGCAGTTTCTCCGGGTTGCGCACCGCCCAGATGTGGCTGATCCGGTCGCCCGTCAGGCCGAACGCGGCCACCGTGACGGTGGTGCCGCCGAACTGGGCCACCAGGCCGGGGCGACCGTTGACCGACCGTTCCAGGAGGGTCAGGCCGGGTGTCGACTTCCCTCCGGTCTCGGTGATGTAGCGGGCGATCCGGTCCGCGCCCACGACCGGGCGCAGTACGGCGCCGACCAGGCCGCCGCCGTCGGCGGTCATCGTGGCGTCGGGGTCGAGGAGGCCGACGAGGGCCGCGACGTCCTTGGCCTCCCAGGCCCGCTTGAAGTCCCTGATGACGCGGGCCCGTCCGGCGGTCGGGCCCTGCTGGGGGCGCGCCGTGCCGATGCGGCGGCGGGCCGATGACGCCAGTTGGCGGCAGGCCGCCGGGGTGCGGCCGACGATGCCGGCCACTTCGGCGAAGGGGTAGCGGAAGACGTCGTGGAGGATGAACGCGACCCTTTCGGCAGGGGTCATCGCTTCGAGTACGACGAGGAAGGCCATGTCGACCGACTCGTCGAGGGTGACCCGGTCGGCCGGGTCGGCGCCGGCGTCGCCGCGGGCGTTCATCCACTCCGTACGGTCGGGCAGCGGTTCCGGAACCCACTGCCCGACGTAGTTCTCGCGCCGGGCCCGGGCGGAGCCGAGTACGTCGAGGCAGACGCGGCTCGCCACGGTCGTCAGCCAGGCGCCGGGCGACTCGATGGCCTCCCGCTGCTGCCGCGGCATGGCGTACCAGCGGGTGTAGGCCTCCTGCACCGCGTCCTCGGCCTCGGACAGGGAGCCGAGGAAGCGGTAGGCGAGGTTGGTCAGCCGGGTGCGCTCCCCCGTGATCGCACTCGGGCTCGGATCTGTGGTCATGGCCTCGGCGGCTCCCTCGTTCGGCTCTCTCCGGGGGCCATCCTCGGCCAAAGACCGTGGTGGAGGGCGAGTTGGTGCGTCACCTCACATCTGCGGTGGCGGGTGGGGCCCGTCGGTGTTCGTCCCGTCGCACATCGCTTCGCCGTACAGCTCGGTGAGGGCTTCGTCGACGGGGTGGGGCGGCCGGTTCCCCGCGGGGTCCGGTGCGCTCCAGCGCTGGAGGTTGACGGCCACCGACATCTGGCGCCTGCCGTCGGCCCGGGTCAGGGACAGGGTTCCGGCTCCCCAGGCCGAGCCGTCGTGGCCCCAGAAGGTGCCGCAGCCCGGGACGGTGACCTTGTGGAGGCCGAGGCCGTACTGGACCGTCGTGCCGTCCAGGGCGCGGACCGGGATGGTGCGCTGCATCTGCTCCAGGGAGGCGCGGCTGACGATCCTGCCGTCGAGGAGCTCCGCGTAGAAGCGGTTGAGGTCCGCCATGGTCGACACCAGGGCGGCTCCCGTCCCGGCCCAGGACATGTCGTAGACGCTGTAGTCGCGCGGCGGGTCGAGCAGGCCGAACGCGGCCTCGTACATGCGGGAGTGGGGTCCCTCGACGTACGGGCCGGCCGGGAACCCGGTGTGCCGCAGACCGGCGCGCCGGATGACGTTGCGGGTGATGTACTCCTGCGCCGGGGTGCCGGTGACCCGCTCCAGGAGCTCACCGAGCAGCAGGTAGTTGGTGTTGGAGTACACCCCGGTCGGGCCGCCGGGCTCGCCGGCGGGCGGTGCCGAGAGGCCCAGCTCGATCAGCTCTGCCGGGCGGAACCGCCGGAAGCGGTTGTCGTCGAGGCTTGCGGGCGAGCCGGCCTGGAGGGACGGGAAGGCGTAGGAGATGTAATCGGGGAGGCCGCTGGTGTGGTTGAGGAGCATCCGCACGGTGATCTTCCGGCCGCGCTCTCCCGGCACCAGGTCGGGGAGGTGGTCGCCGATCGGCGCGTCGAGCCGGATCCGGCCCCGCTCGACCTGCTGCATGACGGCGGCGGCGGTGAACGTCTTGGTGACGCTGCCGACGCGGTGGCGCATGTCCGGGCTGACGGGGCGTCCGGTCGTGACGTCGGCGACCCCGGAGGCGCCGCGCCAGGTCCGGCCGTCGACGCGTACCTCGCCGTACACCCCCGGTATGCCCGCCCGGTGGACGGCGTCCATGGCCGCCCGGAGCTCCGCGGGGGTCACGGGCGTGGTCCCGTGCGGTGCGGGGGCCGCCGCCGCGGGTACGGCGGTGGCGGTGGTGGCGGTGGCGAGTGCGGCCGCGCCCGCACACAGGGCGAGGCGGAACTTCGGTCGGATCGGCAAGGTTCTGTTCCTTTCAGGGGGCGGTGGGTTGTTGTTCAGCCGGCGAGGGCGCGGCGCAGGACGGCGCCGAGTTCGGCGTTCTGGCGCTGGGAGACCTCGGCGGACAGGAGGGCCTGCGAACCGTGGAAGGTGCCGGGCCACTGGTGGATCTCGACCGGCACGCCCGCCCGGAGCAGGCGCAGCCCGTAGTCGAGGCCCTCGTCGCGGTTCGGGTCGAACTCCGCGGTGGAGATGTAGGCCGGGGGCAGGCCGGACAGGTCGGTGGCCCGGGCCGGCGCGGCGTACGGGGTCGCGGGGCCGGGGCCCAGGTAGTGCCGCCAGCCCGCGGTGGCCTTGTCGCGGTAGAACCAGGGCGTGTCGGTGAAGTTGCGGGCCGACCAGCTGTCCTGCCGGTCGTCGAGCCCCGGCTGGTTGAGCAGCTGGAACCGGATCGCCGGCCCGTGGTGGTCACGGGCCCGCAGTGCGACCGCGGCCGCGAGGTTGGCGCCGGAGCTGTGGCCGCCGACCGCGATGCGGGCCGGGTCGATGCCGAGCCCGGCGGCGTTCCCGGCGGTCCAGGCGAGGACGGCGTACGCGTCGTCCAGGGCGGCGGGGAAGGGGTGTTCGGGGGCGAGGCGGTAGTCCACCGAGATCACCACCGCTCCGGAGCCGGCGGCGATGCGGCTGGCCCAGGGGTGCTCCGTGTCCAGGTCGCCCATGGTGAATCCGCCGCCGTGCATCCACACGACGGCGCCCTCGGCTCCGTGCGGGCGGTAGACGCGTACGGGCACGTCGGGGCCGGCGGCGACGGTGCGGTCCTCGACCTCCATGTCGGCGGCGTCCGGTGCCGGTACGGCGGAGGCCAGTTCGGCGAAGCTCTTGCGGGCGGCGACCGGGTCGCTCAGGTCGGTCCGGGGGAAGAACGGTACGAATGCTTCGAGTTCGGGGTCCATGGCGAACATCCTCACCGGGCCGGCCGGCCCGGGTCGTCCGCCGTCCGTCGGGGATCCCGGCCCGATCGCGCGCCGATCGGCGCCCCCTGCCGGCCGGTCCGGGCTTCTATGCTTGCGCCATGGAGGCACTCGCCGTACGGCTGTCGGGACTCGATCCGTACGTGGACGGGGCTCTGCGCATCGTCGCGTTCTACGACACGCTGATGCGCCGGCGGGTGGACCTCCCGGCGCTCGCCCGCGCCTCGGCGGGGCTGGCCGAGTGCGTCGCCGGGATCCGGCTGTACGGCACGGGGCGGACGATCCGTGTCTCGCCCGACGGTGTCCCGCCCGACGGCGACGACGCTTCGAAGGGGGCGTCGCCGGCGTCCGCGTCCGGCTCGGTGGCGGTGGTCCTCGACGAGGAGGAGATCGGCTCGGTGTGGCTGGAGCGGCCGGGCCCGGCCGGGCCGCTCGACGAGGTGCTGCTGGAGCGGCTCGCCATCGCCGTCGCGGCCGCCGTCGAACGGTACGGGCCGGCCCGGACCACGATGGCGGATCCGGCCCTCGTCGAGCTGGTGATCGGTGCCGGCACCGACGAGGCGGCCAGGGCCCGGGCGCTGCGGCTGCTGGGTTTCGCCGCCGGTCCGCCGGTCCGGGTGGCCGCCGTACGGTCGGAGCGGCTGCCGCTCGACCGGGTGGGCGGGCTCGTCTGTCCGGGGCGGCCGGTGAAGGGGGCGGTGGTCGCCGGTGTCGGGGTCATCCTGGCCGCGGCCGTGGAGCCGGACCGGTTTCCGGAGGGTGTGCGCGCGGGCATCGGCGCCTCCGAGAGGCCCGACGTGGCGTGGCGGGAGGCCCGTACCGCCCTGCGGTTCGCCACCGCGCGCGAACCCGTGGTCCGCTACGCGGCGCTGGGCGCGCTGGCGCTCCTGGCGGAGGTGCCGCGGGACGCCCTGTGCGGCAACGCCGACGTCGCGGCGCTGGCCCGGCTGGCCGGCAGCCCGGAGGACCTGGAGACGCTGGACGCCTACTGCGCCACGGGGTCGCTGCGCCGGGCGGCCGACCTGCTCCACCTGCACCACAGCAGCGTGGCCCGCAGGATCGAGCAGATCGGCCGGACCCTGGACCTCGACCTGACCGGGGCGCCGGGGCTGTCCCGGGCCGGGCTGGCGCTGGCCGCGTGGCGGCTGATCGAAGGGTGAGGGCGTGCGGGGTGCCGGCCCCTGGGGAGCGCCGGCACCCGTCGGGGTCACGGGCAGCCGGGGCCCGTGGAGGGGTTGGCGCAGACGTCGGTGCCGGGTCCGCCGTTGTTGCCGTTCGTGCCCGGGCCGCCGTCGAGGTTGTCGTTGCCGGCCTCGCCGAAGAGGGAGTCGTCACCGTCTCCACCGGTCACGGTGTCGTCGCCCGGGGAGCCGCGCAGGGTGTCGTTGCCCGCGCCGCCGGCGATCCGGTCGGCGCCGGGGCCCCCGGTGACCGAGTCCGCCCCGGGGCCGGCGCAGACGAGGTCGTCGCCCGCGCCGCCGTTGACGGTGTCGTTGCCGCCACGGGCGAGGATGACGTCGCGGGCGGGCGTTCCGGTGATCTGGTCGTCGCCGGGGGTGCCGGTGATGGTCGGCTGCTCGCCGAAGCAGGTGGTCGCGTCGACGGTGGTGGTCTCCTGCGCGACGTCGTTGGCGGGTGAGGGGTCGGAGACCGCGCCGGCCACGCCCGCCGTGTCGGTGAGGACGTCCTCGGCCGTGGCCAGCGCCGTGATGGTCCGCGCGGCGCTCGCTCCGGCGGTGAGCGTGCCGATGTCACAGGTCACGACGTCCGGCGTGGAACCGGCCGCGGTGCACCCGGCGGAGGCGGAGACGAACTGGAGTCCGGCGGGCAGGGTGTCCTTGAGGACGACCCCCTCGGCGGTCTGCGGGCCGTTGTTGGCCGCGGTGAGCGTGTACGTCACGTTCTGGCCCTCCACGACGGGGTCGGAGCCCGTGTCGGACTTCGTGACGGCGAGATCGGCTTCGGTCAGGGCGATGCGCCCGATGAAGCCGGCGGTCTCGGCGAACCAGATGTTGTCGTCCGGGCCCTTGGTGATGCCCCAGGGGCCGCGCTCCGAGGAGGGCAGGGGGAACTCGGCGATGACGCCCGCGGTGCTGATCCGCCCGATCCGTCCGCTGTTGCGTTCGGTGAACCACAGGCTGTCGTCCGGGCCGGCCACGATGTCCTGGGGCTGCGGCGAGGCTCCGTCCGACGGGACGTCGTACTGGGTGATCACGCCGGCCGGGGTGATCCGGCCGATCCGGTTGCCGCCGAACACGGTGAACCAGAGGTTCCCGTCGGGGCCGGTGGTGATGTCGGTCGGGCCCCCGCCGTCGGGGACCGGGAACTCGGTGACGACGCCGGACGGGGTCATGCGGCCGATCAGGTTGTCGCCGATCTCGGTGAACCAGAGGTTCCCGTCCGGCCCGGTGGTGATGTAGGAGGGCTGGCCGGAGCCGGCGGGCAGGGGGAACTCGGTGAGGGCGCCGGTCGTGGTGATCCGGGCGATCCGGTGGGCGTTCTGCTCGGTGAACCACAGGGCGCCGTCCGGGCCCGCGGTGATGCCGGTGGGCTCGACGAACTGTTCGGGCAGGGGGTACACGGTGACCGTGCCGTCCATGTCGATCTTCCCGACCCTGGAGTCGAAGGTCTGCATGGTGAACCAGACGTTCCCGTCGGGTCCGGTGGTGATGTCGTGCAGGGTGCTGAACGGAGGCACGGAGTACTCGGCGATGAGGGTGCCCGTCGGGCTCATCCGGCCGATCTTGTCGGCGACCGCCTCGGTGAACCAGAGGTTGCCGTCCGGGCCGGTGGTGATGCCGACCGGGGTGCTCGGGTTGGTGACGGGGTATTCGGCGAGGTTCACGGCCGCCTGGACCTGGGGCGCACCGGTGGCCAGCGGCAGGACGGCGGCGAGCAGGGCGCCGGAGAGCAGCGCCGCGAGGCGGCCGCGGCGGCGGGGCCGGGGCGGCCTGGGGGCCGCCGGTTCCGGCACGTTGCGGGTGGAGGGCATGGGCGGGCACCTTTCGGTCGAACGGGAACGCGCCCGTCGTACCAAGGCCAGATCGTTTCTGCGGATGCGGCGGCGCCCGCGCCGCGCCGGGCCTTCACCCGGATTCCACCCGAACGGAGTCACGGCGGTCCCGCCGGGCCGCGCGCCCGCCGGGTTCCTATGCTCGAAGGGGGAGGGCCATCGGCACCGTACGGAAGAGGGAGGCGGGTGGCATGACCGAAACGGCGGACGCGCGCGAGGCCGACCGTGCGCTCAAGGCGAAGCACCGGACGATGTGGGCGCTCGGCGATTACCCCGCGGTCGCCACGCAGGTCGTGGCGGCGCTCGGGCCCGCACTGGTGGAGGCCTGCGGGGTGAAGGACGGGGACCGGGTGCTGGACGTCGCCGCGGGGTCGGGCAACGCCTCGATCCCGGCCGCGCTCGCCGGCGGCGACGTGGTGGCCTCCGACCTCACGCCCGAGCTGCTGGCCGTGGGGCGCAAGGAGGCCGAGGCGCGCGGTGCCGTGCTGAGCTGGCAGGAGGCGGACGCGGAGGCCCTGCCGTTCGAGGACGGGGCCTTCGACACGGTGATGTCCTGCGTCGGGGTCATGTTCGCCCCGCACCACCAGGCCGCCGCCGACGAGCTGGTGCGGGTCTGCCGGGGCGGCGGCACGATCGGGCTGCTCAGCTGGACCCCGGAGGGGTTCATCGGGCAGATGTTCGCCACCATGAAGCCGTACGCGCCGCCGCCCCCGCCGGGAGCGCAGCCGCCGCCGCTGTGGGGGCGGGAGGAGCACGTACGGACGCTGCTCGGCGACCGCGTCACCGGTGTCGAGGCGCGCCGGCGGGCGATCCGCGTGGACACCTTCCGGGAGCCGGAGGACTTCCGGGAGTTCTTCAAGGCCGCCTACGGGCCGACGATCGCGGTCTACCGGAACATCGCCGACGATCCCGAGCGGACCGCCGCCCTGGACGGTGCCCTCGCCGGTCTGGCGGCCGGGGCCATGCGGGACGGGGTCATGGAGTGGGAGTACCTGCTGCTCACCGCGGAGCGGAGCACCGCCTGAGCGGGGTGACGGCGGGGCGCGCCGCCGACCGGCCCAATGCCGGTGTCCCGGCGCCCGGCGGGCGATCCTGTCCGCCGGGCGGTACGGGGCCGTCCGGCGGAAGGAGTCGTGGTGGCAGCTGTATCCCCCGAGGAGCGCCCGGTGCACGCGGGACGGTACGGCGAGGCGCTGTTCCGGCCCGAGGCGCCCGGTGAGGGCGAGCGCATCGACCACGCCGCCCTCGTCTACGACCCGCTCACCCGGCAGCGGCTGCGCGCGCTCGGTGTCGGTCCCGGCTGGCGCTGCCTGGAGGTGGGTGCGGGTACGGGCACGGTCGCCCGCTGGCTCGCCGAGGAAGCCGGCGTGGACGAGGTCGTCGCCCTGGACCGCGACACCAGCCGGCTGACGCCGCTCGCGGGACCCCGGCTCCGGGTGCTCACCGACGACCTGACCCGGCTGGACGACGAGGCGGAGCTCGGCTCCTTCGACCTGGTCCACGCCCGGTTCGTCCTGATGCACCTCCCCGAACGCCGTGCCCTCGTCGACCGCCTCGCGAAGCGCCTGCGGCCCGGCGGGTACCTCGTCCTCAGCGACGCGGCGGACGTACCCGACCCCGCCGACGCGCGCTCGGCGTACCGGCGCACCCTGGACGCCATGTGGCGCACTCTCTCGGAGACCATCGGCACGGACATCGCGGCGGTGCTCGACTACCCGCACGCGCTGCGCGCGGCCGGTCTGGCCGAGGTCGCCGCGGAGCTGGTCTGCCCGCCCCTGACGCCGGGCACTGCGCTCGCCGCCTTCTGGCGCGAGACCTGGCAGCGGATGCGGACGGACCTGCTCGCGCCGGGCCGGCTCGAACCGGTCGTCTTCGACGAGGCCCTCGCCTATCTGGACTCCCCCGGCCTGGCCGAACTCGGCCCCGGCATGCTCACGGCGTGGGGCCGCCGCCCGGTGCCGCGCGCCTGACCGCCCCTCCCGGGCCGGGCCGCACGGCGATGTTCCGGCCCGTTCCCCGCCGGCCGGGGGAACGGGCCGGCACCGGAGCCACCTGACCGCCGCCCCTCCGGCCACGGGCCGGGGGCACTGCCGTGCGGTGCACGGCGGCCGGCGGGCCCGTCAGTGCGGGGTCCAGGTGAACTTGCCGCCCCCGACCCACCGGACCTCGTCGAGGTCGTCGAGGTCGTGGATGGTGATCCCCGCCTCCGCGGCGACCAGCAGCACGTCCGTCATCGACTCCGCCCGGCCGACGAACTCCCCGTCGAGCTCGATGATCCGGAAGGGCGGGTTACCGGGTTGGACGCCCAGGACGGTGATGCGCGCCGGGGAGAGGTGAGGTGTCAGGCCTTCGGTCATGGGGAGACGGTTGCACGCCGTGACCGGTGACGGACGCGGCGACACGGCCCGGGAAGCCGATCGGCGGCGTACGGGCGACCGCGCGCCGTGGGGCGGGGCGCCCGCGGCGGTGTCAGACCCGTCGCCAGGCGGCCATCGCCCACGAGAACAGGCCGAACAGGACCAGGCCCGCCGCCACCGCCACCAGAAGCCACGGTCCCGCCGGGGTGTCGGCGAAGGCGCGCAGGGTGTCGTCGACGCCCTTGGCCTGGGCCGGGTCGTACGCCAGCGCCGCGTAGAGCGCGCAGCCGCCCGCCGCCGCGAACAGGGCGCCCCGGGCGAGGCCGCCCGCCACGCCGAGCACGTCGACGGCACCGCTCAGCCACCCCGGCCAGGAGGGCAGCGCCAGGTCGTCGCGGAACTTCCGCCGTACCGCCGACACCGCGATCACGGCTCCGCCCACCGCCACGCCGAGTCCCGCCAGGGCCACCAGCCAGCGGCCGCCGGGCCACTCCAGGACGCTCGCGGTGGCGTCGCGCGACTGCTCGTCGCTGGACCTGCCGCCGCCCTGCCCGGCCGCGAAGGCGATGACGGACGCGGCGACCACGGCGTAGAACACCGCCCGGCAGGCCGCCGCCAGCCGTTTGCCGGTCTTGCGCCCGTCGGGCCCGGCGCCACCGAAGGCCGCCTCGGACAGCCGCCACAGGGTCATCGCGACCAGGCCGATCCCGACGGCCCAGATCAGCACCCTGCCCAGGGGGACGCCCGCCAGCCCGGCGAGTGCGCCCTGCCGGTCCGCCTGCCGTCCGGGGTCGTCGCCGAAGGCGATGCGCAGGGCGATCGCGCCGACGAGGACGTACAGCACCCCCCGCGTGGCCAGTCCCGCCCGGGCCGCCACCACGATCCCGGTGCGCGGCGCGCCGTCCTGGGCCCGGGTCCCACCAGAAGTCGACTGCATGGCCACCTCTCCGGTCCCGGAGCGCCGGTGCGCTCCCTGCCGGGCGTCTGCCCCGTATCGCGCGGTTGTCCCGGGCTGCCGCAGGGGTGACGCTGCGTGGAGGGCGGCTCGACGGCCGGTGGGGTCAGCGGCCCAGCGCGCCGCGCAGGGTGATCCCGTACCGGCTGCGCAGGCGCCACACCTCCCAGACGGAGAGCGCGGTCACCGAGAGGGGGCCGCCGAGGAGGAAGGTGTAGAGCACCTCCGGGGGCGCGGCGACGTCGGGGCCGTTGAAGACCTGGAAGGCGAACAGCGACCACACCAGCAGCGGCGAGAGCAGTGCCGGGAGCAGCTGGTGGACGTCCGAGGCACGGAAGCAGGAGGCCACGCAGACGTAGGCGGCGAGGATCGTGTACGGGATCGAGGCGATCAGCAGGACGAGGGCGACCAGCCAGCCGACGGCCGCGACGATGAAGCTGACCAGGGAGCAGAGGATGCCGCGGCCGAAGATCCCGGAGAAGAAGTCCACCACGTCGCTCTCGCTGAGGAGGTCGCCCTTGACGGTGGTGAGGGACAGCCAGATCAGCGCGGGGCCCAGGGCGAGCGCCAGCATGTACGCGAGCGGCCCGATCAGGCGCCGGACGAAGGTGCGGCGCCGGTCGGGGGTGCCTGCGATGAGGAAGGCAGTGATGCCGACGATGCTTCCCGCCAGCAGGACGGCACAGGCGAGGCCGAGTTCGGCGAGCTTGCCGAGGACGAAGTCCTGCCGGCCCGAACTCAGCGGATAGGCCAGGACGATCCACACGGCGGCGCCCATGCCGAGGAGTGTGCGGATGACCTGCAGGTTGCCGATGAGCCGGTCGTCCGGTCGTTCGTCCAGTCCGGGGGCGTGCTCTCCCATGCAGGTGCGGAAGAACTCGTTCACCACGGCGAAGGGCCCTATGGCCTCGTTGTCGTCCACCTGCGGCCTGGTCGTGCTCACTTCTCGTCCCCCGGGTCCCCGCGCGTGCTTCCCGCGGCGGGCGCACCCCGCCGCGAACATCGAACACCCTAGCGGATCTTGAACTGTTGGCCGATCCGGGTCGGACGGCGGCTCATCGGGGCGCGGACGGTTCCGCCGGGTCCTCGGTCCCGGCCAGGGCCAGCACCCCGGCGCAGATCAGGGCCAGGCCCAGGAGCTGCGGGAGCAGCCACCAGTGGGCCCGCAGGTGTTCCTCGTACAGCAGGACGCCCAGCGCGATGCTGACGCCGGCGTCGCCGAGGGTCAGCGCGGGCTGGGAGGCGACCAGCGGCCCGCCCTGCATGGCGTGTTCGAGGAGCAGCAGGGCGCAGATGCCGCTCGCGCCGAAGGCGTAGGTCTCCCAGGCCGTCAGGAACGCGCCGATGCCGCCGCCCTGGAGTACGTGCACGGCGGACTTCATCAGAGCGGCCGTGAGCGCGTAGCAGACGGCGGTGGCCGCGCCGAGGCATCCGGCCCGCATCCGGCCGGGCGGCCGCCGCAGCCCGGTCGCGGCCAGTACGGCCACCGCCGCCGCGCAGGCCGCCAGGGCCAGGACCCAGCGGTCGAACGGGACGTGGGTACGGTTCCCGGCGGGCGCGGCGGCCACCAGCACGATCCCGAGTCCGGCCACGACCCCCGCCACGGCGAGCCAGAGCGCGCCCGGCAGGGGGCTGCGGGCCAGGAGCGAGGCGATCAGCAGGCAGAGCGGCAGTTCCAGGACGAACAGGGGCTGCACGAGGGCCAGCGCGCCCGTGGCCAGCGCGAGGGCCTGGCCGACGCCGGCCGCGATCACGGCCAGGATCCCGCCGATCCACAGCGGCCGCCGCAGGAGGTCGAGGACGAGCCCGAACCGGAAGCCGTCGCTCTGCGGCACGGTGAGCGAGGCCCGCCGCTGGAGGACCGTCGCGAGCGCGTTGCTGAACGCCGCGGACAGCGCGAAGAGGACCGGCAGGAGGAAGCCCATGCCCC
Organism: Streptomyces sp. NPDC037421; assembly: GCF_055602105.1. NCBI lineage: Bacteria > Bacillati > Actinomycetota > Actinomycetes > Kitasatosporales > Streptomycetaceae > Streptomyces > Streptomyces sp. NPDC037421. The sequence continues at coordinate 401,993 of NZ_JBVJWV010000003.1, read as the reverse complement.
GATCCTCACCGCGCGGGAGCCACCCCGCGCCGCCCGTTCGCCCGTACGGGTCCGCGGCCGCCGGTCATGACAGTCAGTTGTCCGACTGACTATGGACACGGCACCGCGGAGTGGGTTAACTTTTTCTCAGTCAGCCAACTAACTCTCTCAGGAGCTCTCATGATCGTCGTAACGGGTGCCACGGGGAACGTCGGCCAGGAGCTCGTGCGGATCCTCGTCGAGTCCGGCGAGCGGGTCACCGCCGTCTCCCGGCGGCCGGGGCAGCTGCCCGGCGGCGTGCGGCACGTACGCGCCGACCTGGGTGACCCGCAGGCCCTGGGCCCCGCCCTCGCCGGGGCCGAGGCGCTGTTCCTGCTCGTCGCCGGGGAGGATCCGCAGGGCATCCTCGACCTCGCCGCGGCCGCCGGCGTACGGCGCGTCGTGCTCCTCTCCTCGCAGGGCGCCGGGACACGTCCGGAGGTCTACCGCCATCCCGCGGCCTTCGAGGAGGCCGTACGGGGCTCCGGCCTCGAATGGACGGTCCTGCGGTCGGGCGGGCTGAACTCGAACGCCTTCGCCTGGGCCGGGACGGTCCGGGCGGAGCGGACGGCCTCCGCGCCGTTCGGCGACGTCGGACTGCCCATGGTCGACCCGGCGGACGTCGCCGAGGTCGCGGCGGTGGTACTGCGCCGCGGCGGCCACGCGGGCCGTACGTACGACCTCACCGGCCCCGCCCCGGTCACCCCGCGCGAGCGGGCCGCGGCGATCGGCGACGCCCTCGGCGCGCCCGTGCGGTTCATCGAGCAGACCCGCGCCGAGGCCCGCGCGCAGATGCTGGCCTTCATGCCCGAGCCGGTGGTGGAGGGCACCCTCGCCATCCTCGGCCGGCCGCTGCCCGCCGAACTCGAAACGAGCCCGGATGTCGAGCGGGTCCTGGGCCGGGCGCCGCGCACCTTCGCGCAGTGGGCCGCCCGCACCGCCCCCGCCTTCCGCTGAACCCCGGCGGGCCGCCTTCGCCGCGCTGCCGTCCTCGCCCATGCGGGGGATCCGGGCGCCGGTCATCCAGCCCTACAGACAGGTGACGCCGGTCAGCTGTTCCGAGAGGGCCCACAGCCGGCGGGCGGTGGCGGGGTCCTGGAGGGCGCGTTCCCGGCCGCGGAGGACGGGTTCGCCGCGGAGCTGGAAGGGCCCGTCGGGGACGACGTAGCTGCCTCCGGGCAGGCCGGGGACGGTCGCGGCGCTGCTGACGACCGCCCTCTCGGACGCCGTCCGGATGCCCCAGCTCGCCGAGATCAAGCGCGCGCTCTTCGAGGACCGCTTCCGGCGGGCGGAGCCCGTCGTCGCCAAAGCCGTCCGACGCGGCGAACTGCCCGCCGGGACCGACCCCGCCGAACTCCTCAAGGCCCTGGTCGCGCCGGTCTACTTCCGCCTCGTGTTCACCGGCGAACCGGTCGACGAGACGACCGCGGACCGGGCGGTGGACGTCGCACTGGCCGCGGCACGCGCCCGCGTACTGACGGCGCCGTGAGCCGGGCCCGGTGATGGTACGTCAACACCCTGCCGGGGGACGCGAAATGGGCGGGCCTCAGAGACCGGTCGCCGCCGGCGGGGGTCGTCGGCGATGCCGTAGCCGCACAGCGGCACCCCTCGCGTCCCCTCACCACCGGCGTCCGGGGAGATCCATGGCCGACACCGTCAACTCACTGGCCGCCCGTCTCCCCAAGCTGCTGGTGGCGCACCTGACCGAGAGTGCCGCCGCGGTGGTGCCGGGGCCGGACGTCCTCTCCTCGTTCGGGAGCGGGTTCCTCGGCGTCCCGCAGCGCGTCGACGTCGCCGCGGGGCTCCGGGGCGCCATCGGCTGCTCCCCCAGGCCCCCTTGCCCACCCGGGAACCGAACACCCTCGGCGTGCCGATCACCCGCGCCGAACTCGCCGCGACCCAGACCGCACTCCAACAGGCCGCCGTGAAGGCGGAGTTCCAGCGAAGCTCCGGCAACACCGCCCTCAGCCTCGTCGGCGACTCCTGGGACTGCTCCCGCGCCAGGCGCGACGCCCGGCACGCCGACGACCCGGACCCCCGGCGCCGGCACCCCGCTCGTCCCCTGCCCGCCGCTCGGCTCCCTCACCTGCCCGGTCCGAGTCCGGGCGGGCCGGCGCGCGTGGCACCCGGCCGTGCGCGCCACCGGCCGTCATCATGGGGAGGGAAAGGAGCTCCGCCATGCCGACACAGGGATCCGCGAAGCAGCCCACGACCGAACTCGACGCCCGCTACAGCTCCGCCCTCAACCCGCGCCCGGGTGCCGCGGACGCGACCGCCACCGAGTGGACCGAGGCCCTGCGGCAGCTGGCGGCCGCCGAGATCTTCTGGGTCTCGACGGTACGGCCCGACGGGCGACTGCACGTCACCCCCGTGATCGCCGCCTGGCACGATGGGGTGCTGTACTTCTCGACCGGGCCGGGGGAACAGAAGGCGAAGAACCTCGCCCATGACGGTCACTGCGCGCTGACCACCGGCGGGAACTCGCTCACTGCCGGACTCGACCTCGTGGTGGAGGGCACGGCCGTGCGGGTCGCCGATCCGGCGGCGCTGGAGGAGGTGATCGCGGCGTACGAGTCGAAGTACGGGGCGCACATCACCTCGCCCGAGGGCACCTTCCACGGGATCGGCGACGCGCTCCGCAAGGGTGACGCCGTGCTCTTCGCGGTGGCCCCGGACACCGCCTACGGCTTCGGCCGGGACGACGGGGTCTACACCCATACGCGGTGGACGTTCTGAGCGGACCGGGCCCTGGAGGCGGGCTCAGGCCCCTGCTGACGGGGTGGGTCCCGTCCCGCGGAAGCCCGGGCCGCCCGGCGGCGGCGCGAGGAGGACGCGGGGCAGGGCCTCCGGGTGCTTCTCCGAGAGCCAGGCGATCAGCTGCTCCCGTACCGCGCAGCGGACCGTCCACAGGTCGTCGGCGTCCTTGGCCGTGACGATCGCGCGCACGACCATGGCCGAGGGCGTCGTCTCGGTGACGGCGACGTCCCAGCCTCGCCCGTCCCACTGCGGACACCCGCCCAGGATCTCGTGCACCTTGCCGCGTATGAGGTCCACGGGGGCGCCGTGGTCGCAGTGGAGGAGGACGGTGCCGGTCATCTGGACGCCGCCCCGGGACCAGTTCTCGAAGGGGCGGGTGGTGAAGTACGAGACGGGCATGGTGATCCGGCGCTCGTCCCAGGTCCGGACGGCGAGGAACGTCAGCGTGATGTCCTCCACCACGCCCCATTCGCCCGCGACCACGACGGTGTCCCCGATGCGCACCATGTCGCCGAAGGCGATCTGGAACCCCGCGAAGAGGTTCCCCAGCGTCGACTGCGCGGCGACGCCCGCGACGATCCCGATGATCCCGGCGGAGGCGAGCACGGAGGTGCCCAGTGCGCGGAAGCTCGGGAAGGTCAGGAGCATCGCCGCGGCCGCGACGACGGCGACGACGGCGGTCACGACCCTCGTGATCAGGGACACCTGGGTGCGGACGCGGCGGACCCGGGCCGGGTCGCGGGCGCCGGTCGCGTAGCGGGCGTACCCGGATTCGACGACGGCGGAGGCCACTCCCACCACGAGCCAGGCACCCGCCCCGATCAGGGCGAGCGAGAGGGTCCGGCCGACGGCGGCCTCGTTCTCCTGGAGCGGCCGCCACGCGGTCTGCCGGTGGGCCCCTCTGAGCAGCGCGGCCAGCAGGACGATCTGGAGGGCCGGCCGGCAGCGGCGCAGCGAGTTCCACAGCGGTGTCTCGGGGTGGCGCGCGTCGGCCCGGCGCAGCAGCAGGTCGACGGCCCAGCCGGCCGCGCCGGTCAGCAGTATCGCGGCTCCCAGGAGGGTCAGCGGGCGGACGGCGGCGTTCATTCGGCTCCTCGGTGGTGCGGACGGGCGGACGGAGACGCCCCGGACCCCCACGCGCCTGCCCCGACGAGGAGCGCCGACACCCTCCCGCTGCCGGCCCGGAGACGGTGCATGGGTACCGCGAAGGCGGGTACCCGGGCCGTGAACGTCCTGACGGAGCGACCGGCACCGAGGGGTGCGGGGCTGCCGGGACACGGAAGGGGTGCACATGTCGCACGTCGAGGAGTACGTCGAGGTCAACGTCCCCGTGCGTACGGCCTACAACCAGTGGACGCAGTTCGAGGACTTCCCGGCCTTCATGGAGGGCGTCGAACGCGTCGAGCAGCGGACGGACACCCTCACCCACTGGGTGACGAACGTCAACGGTGTGCAGCGCGAGTTCGACGCGCGGATCACCGAGCAGCTCCCGGACCGGCGTGTCGCGTGGATGACCGTGGACGGGGAGGCCCGCCAGGCCGGGCTGGTCACCTTCCAGCCGATCGACGCGAGCACCACCAAGGTCGTACTGCACATGAACTGGGTGCCCGACGGACTGGCCGAGACCGCCGCCGACAAGCTCGGCTTCGTCAAGCGCCAGGTGGCCGGCGACCTGAAGCGGTTCAAGCTGTTCATCGAGGCGCGCGGATTCGAGACGGGCGCCTGGCGGGGCGAGGTCTGACCGTGACCGGGGGGATGGCCCCGGCTCAGTGCCCGGCGGCGCCGAGCAGGATCTCGCGTTCGTCGTCGCGCAATGGATCCCCCGCCGGCAGGCCGTCGTCGTCCAGCAGCCGCAGCACCCACGCTCGCTCGGCGGCGAACACCGCCCGGCACAGGGCCCGTTCGGGGTGGTCCTCTTCGCGGCCGTTGACCGCCAGGCTCCACTCGCTCGCCGGGTCGGCCGGCTCGGAGAAGGCCGCGGCCATCAGCACCAGGTCGAAGATCCTGCCCCGGACGGGCACGGCGGGGTCGGCCGCCAGGCGCAACAGGAACGGCAGTACCGCCGGCGTCGCGGCGCTGATGTGCATGGGCCCCGCGAGCACCAGCAGGCCGAGCGCCCGGTCGGCGGCTTCGGCCGCGTCGGGGTCCAGCAGGCCGCGCAGCACAGCCGGGACGTGTTCGGGGCAGCCCGGGATCGCCGACCAGGCCACGTCCTCACATCCCGCCAGCGCGGGGTGCGGGGAGGAGTCCCCGGCCAGCCGCGGATGCGCCGCCATCAGCTTCCCGACAGCGCTCGCTGCCGCCGCCCCGTGATCCACCCGGCACACCGGCACACCCTCCTCGGTCCGCCATCCGCAAGAAGGCCCCGGTCTCCGTGAGGAGGCCGGGGCCTTCGGTCGAGCGCTGGGCAGGCCTTGCACCTGCATTCCCCCACGGGAAGTGGGGTGTCTTTCCTTGGACCACCAACGCCGGTCCCGCCACCGTGTCTTACGGCGGCGAGCTCGAGATCAACTATACGGCACGCGGCCGGGCGGTACGGACCGCCGGCCGCGTGCCCGGACGCCCCCTAGCCGGCGCGTACGAGGTCCAGGACCTTGATGCCGAGCTCCAGCGCCTCGTCCGGTTCGCGCACGCACTGCTGGAGGTCCACGAAGCAGCTGTCGGCTCCCGTGTCCCGGATGCCGGCGAGGACCGCCGCGATCTCCTCGTACGGCGTACCCGGCTTGGCGTTGAAGCGGATGTTGCGGCGCAGGGCGTCGGGGTCGCGGCCGGCCTCCTCGGCGGCCTGCCGGGCGACGGCCCAGAGTCCGGCGAGGGCCGCGGGCGGCAGGACGGCGCCGACCCAGCCGTCCGCGCGGCGGCCCACCCGGCGCATCGCCGCAGGTGAGAAGCCGCCCAAGTAGAGGGGCGGGTGCGGCCGCTGGGCCGGGCGCAGGCCGACGTGGGCGCGCGGGATGCGCCAGTGCGGGCCGTCGTGCTCGAACTCCTCCCGGGTCCAGATGCCCCGGAGGATGTCGAGGATCTCGTCGAGGCGTTCGCCGCGCCGGCCGAAGTCGGCGTTGACGGCGGTGTATTCGTCGCGCAGCCAGCCGATCCCGAAGCCGGCGTCCAGCCTGCCGCCGCTCACCTGGTCCAGCGAGGTGAGGCTGCGCGCGAGCAACAGGGGCGGGTACCAAGGCGCGTTGAGGGTGCTCGTACCGAGGCGGGCGCGGTGTGTCGCGGTGGCGGCGACGGTCAGGACGGTGAGCGGGTCGAGGAAGGTCCGGTACTCGGCCGGGTACGGGTTCTCGGGCGTGTGGCCCGGGTAGATGTCGCTGGGCTCGACCGGGGTCAGCGAGCGGTCCCCCACCCAGAGCGAGTCGAACCCGGCGTGCTCCGCGTCGCGCGCGAAGCCGGCGATGCGGGCGGCCTGCGCGTGAGTGCCGTACTGGGGCAGTGCGATCCCTATCTCCATGGCCCCATCGTGGGCGCGGTGCGGCCGCGGAATCCAAGGGCGCCACACGTGACACGTGCCACAACGGCCTGGGCCGCCGGTGGCCGTCCCCCGCCGCCACGGCACCCGATCGGGCGGCCCCGGTCACCCTGGGCGCCGGAACACGCCGTTGGTCAGGTGAATGCCGGGCCGGAAGCCCCCGGAGGCGGTGTGATCCTGCTTCGACGTTCCGTCATCGACTTTGGAGTGACATGCGTATTCGAACTGCGATCGCCGCCACCGTCCTGGCCGCGGCCGGCATCCTCGGCGCCGGCGGTTCCGCCGTCGCCGACGCCAACGCCGAGGGTTTCGCCATCGGCTCCCCGGGCGTGCTGTCCGGCAACGTCGTCCAGGTGCCGGTCCACATTCCGATCAACGTGTGCGGCAACACCATCAACATCATCGGGCTGGTCAACCCGGCGGTCGGCAACACCTGCATCAACACCTGACCGCGGCGCGGCCCCGGCCGCGTACGGACGGGCCCCTCGCACTCCGTTCCGGGGTGCGAGGGGATACCGTGTTCCTCCAGGTCAAGAGGGGGAAGAGTGATGTCTCACAACGCGGGATGGGGACAGTACCCGCAGCAGCCCGCACCTCAGTGGGCAGGCGGCTGGATCCAGCCGCCTCCGCAGCCGGGGGTCATACCCCTGCGGCCGCTCGGCACGGGCGAGATGATCGGCGGCGCCTTCAAGGCCTTCCGCCAGTACTGGAAGCCGCTGGTCGGCGTCATGCTCGCGGTACAGGGCGCCGGATTCCTGCTGGTGACAGCGGCGATCGTCATCGGCGTCACGGCGGCGAGCAGCAGTTTCTCCGAGGTCTTCGACCTCGACCCGGAGTCACCCGCCGACAGCGCGGACGTGGCGAACGTGATCCTGGCCCTGCTGCCCGGGGGCGTGATCCTGCTGCTGGTGATGCTGCTGGGCACCGCGGCGATCGGCGCCCTGTGCCCCGCGGTGGTGCAGGAGGCCGTGCTCGGCCGCTCCGCGACCTTCCGTGACATGTGGCGCCGCAGCTGGTCCCGGCTGCCTTCGGTGCTCGGCACCGTTTCGCTGATCGGACTGACAACGGGCGGGCCGGCCGTCCTGATCTACGCGATCTGCTTCCCGCTGGTTATCCGCTCGGGCTCGCCGGCCGGCGCGTTCCTGCTGGTCGCGGGGGTCCTGGCATGGATGCCCGTGGCGATCTGGCTCGCGACCCGGTTCAGCCTCGCGCCCGCCGCGGCGGTGTTCGAGGACCTCCGCCCCGTGGCCGCGCTGCGGCGGTCGTCCCGCCTGGTCAGCGGCAGCTGGTGGCGCGTTTTCGGGATCACGCTGCTCGCGTACGGCGTGGGGATGGTCGGCGGTTACGCCATCCAGCTGCCGTTCGGCTTCGTCGGCGTCCTCGCGCTCCTCCCCGCGATGCTGGAATCCGGCGCGGGCGGCTCGGCGCCCGCCACGATGATCTTCGGTTTCGTCGCGTACGCGGTCTGCCTGTTGGCCGGCGTCGTGGTCAGCGCGCTGTTCCAGCTGGGCTACCCGCAGCTGGTGGTCTCCCTGCTGTACGTCGACCAGCGGATGCGCGGCGAGAACCTCGCGCCGGCCCTGATCGCCGCCGCCTACCCCGCCCAGACGCCGGGCCAGGACTCCGCGTCACCCTGACGGGCGCCCCGGGCCGGCGGCGTGTGAGCCGGTCAGCGCGCCGCGCCGAAGTCCTGCGTCCAGTACTGGCCCGGCTGGGCGAGGCCGATGCCGATCTCCTTGTACGAGCAGTCGAGGATGTTCCGCTTGTGGCCGGGGCTGTTCATCCAGCCCTCCATGACCTGCTCGGGGGTGCTGTACCCATAGGCGACGTTCTCGCCGTACGTCCGCCACTGGTACCCCGCGCGGGTGATGCGCTGGCCGGCGTCGGAACCGTCGGACCCGGTGTGGGACATGTTGCGGTGCGCGGCCATGTCGGCGCTGTGGTCCTGCGCGGCCTTCGTGAGCTTCGCGTTGACGGTGAGTGCCGGGCAGCCGGCCGCGGCACGCGCCTGGTTGACGAGTTCGAGGACCTTGGTCTGCGCGTCGGAGGGCGCTCCGGAGGCCTGCGGCGCGGCGGGCTCGGCGGGCGCGGCGGAGGGCTCCACCGGCTCCGGCCGGGGCTGCTGCGGCTGCGGGCGCGCGGGCGGCGCGGCCTCGACGACCGGCTCGGCGGGCTGTTCTGCGGCGGGCTGTGCGGGCGCCGCCGCGTCGGCACCGGGCGCGGGCGCGTCGTCCAGGACGGGGGCCTGCGCCGGGAGCGGGGCCTCGGACGCGTCGAAGGGGACGTCCAGCTGCGCCGCGGCGGGCCGTGCGCGGCCGGTGTCCTGGGTGTCCAGGCAGGCCATGGCGGCGGTGGGGACACCCACGACGGCCAGCGCGCCGACGGCGACGGCTATTTTCCTGTAGTGCGTCTTCTTACGGTGCTTCTTCATGCGGGACCTCACTCGGTGATCGCGAAGCTCCCGGCGCCGGACCGCTGGGGCGCCGGAGGAGTCGCCATTCTTAGAAGGCCCGCAGGGGCATGGCAAGCCGGTGCCGGCCGGCCTCGCGGGAGCCCCGGGCTCCGGCTTGAAAGGGCGTGAAGATCGTGCATGGCCCCCGCACGGGCCCGCCCCGGCGCAGCTGACGCGCCGCTAGAACCACCTCTCATCAGGAACGTTGGGGGAGGTGAAATGAGAGTCTCCGATTCCGTTTCTGGCGGAGTGCGGCATGTCAACGCCAAACAGGGACAAATGACGAAATGTGTACCTGTTGGTGATCCCCGTGGGGCCCGCTGGGTCGGCGAGGGCAGTGTGTCGCATGTCACGAAACCGCGGAGCCCCGCACACCGTCGGCCGACGGTGTGCGGGGCTCCGCGGTTTCGTGACATGCGACACACTGC
>NZ_JBVJWV010000003.1:327896-392856 GCF_055602105.1 Streptomyces sp. NPDC037421 | reverse complement strand
GCTCCCCTTCTCTACTCCCTTGGGGCCGCGTGCCCACTTCCCCCCCCCCCCCCCCCCCCCCCCCCCCCCCCCCCCCCCCCCCCCCCCCCCCCCCCCCCCCCCCCGGAGCTGCCTCGTCCTGCGTCAGAAGGAGCTCTTCGACGCGCTGACGACGACGCACTCCTTGTACTCGCTGCCGTTGCCCTTGCCCAGGTACGGGGTGGTGGCCTCGGCCGGCTGGGACGCGCCCGCCTTGACCTTCAGGCTGCTCACCATGGCCGTGGCGGGGACCGCGGTCGAGGTCGCGTCGCCGCGGAACTTCATCGTGATGGTGTACGTGTAGTCCAGCGAACTGCTGTTGGTGACGGTGAGCTTGGCGACCAGGTTCTTGCCGGCGCTGTCCAGCTTGCACCCGTCGATCCGGACGTCGCGCTCGGCCTTGTCCCTGGAACCGCCCGTGACGGAGCCGGTGCTGGAGCTCGTACCGCTGCTGGTTCCGGTGCTGGTGCTGCCGGTGGTGGTGCTGCCGCTGCTGTCGAGGCTGCCGCCGGTGCTGCCTCCGCTGGTGCTGCTGGAGCCGGAGCTGGAGCTGGAGCTGTGGCTGCTGCCACCACCGCAGCTGGCACCGTGCGAGCCACGGGCTCCGGTCAGTGCGACGACGGCGATACCGAATACTGCGACCGCGCGGACATGGCGAAGCTTCACGTTCAAACCCCGTTGAAATATCAGTGAGCAGGAGGGCCCGCCTTGACGGGCGCACGTCACCCTACAGCCGACGGGAGGGTGATCCGGACACCCTTCGGCACCGTGGCGCGCCCACCCGGGGTGCCGGTCCGCAAGTCGGAGCGGGGGTCCGCGCCTTGGTGGGCACGGAACGCACACGCCTCACACGACACATCCGCACCGGAGGAACACATCACCCCCACGCCACGCTCCTCGGCCCGACGGGGCGCGGCCCGCGGCGATGCGTGTCAGGGTGAACGTGAGGAGTCCGCACCCACGGCACCGAGGAGTCACCCGTCATGGGCGGTAAGAAGGACAAGCGCCAGGAGCCCGGCGAACCCCGCGAGGAACGCGGTCGCCCGCAGCCGCCCAGTCAGGACCCCGTCCACCCCGAGCCCATCACTCCGGCCCGCAGCAGGCGGGCCGAGGAGAAGGGGCGGCGGCGCGACGAGCGGGGGCGGCGGGGCGACGGGGGCTCCTGAGCGCGGCGGGGCGGCCGGCCTCCGGGTCCGGCGGCCCGCGCGTCGGCCGGTACGGATCACGGAAGTACCGCACCCGCGCCCGGCCTTCCCTCAACCGGCGGCCGGCCGGATCCGCTGGCGCTCCTGTGGCGGATCGTCGTCGGGCCACAGGCCGATCATGTCCAGCAGGGCCTCCAGGTCTTCCGCACCGATGGCGCGCGAGGCGACCGCGCGGCGGGCGGCGGCCCGGTCCACGGTGCCCGCCCGGGCCGGCAGCGCGGGCTCGTCACATCCGAAGGGATCCTTCATACGACCGATGCCACCACGCTCCCGGCGGATCCGCAGCTCCCACTGCTCCCATCGGCCGCCGCGGCCGGACCGCCGCTCAGGGTGGCCCGGACATCCATCCGGCCGGGGGCCGTGCCTCCGGACCGCCCTGTTCCAGGAGCCACCGTGGCGCGCTCGCTCGACGGCCTCGTCTTCGTCCCCGTCGCCGACCAGGCGCCGGGCCAGGTCGGCCGGCAGACCCGATTCGAGTATCACGAGCAGGACGGCCGCGTCTGGGCCGAGTACTGTGGCGGGGACGTGGCCAGGGGACACCTGGTCGGCACCCGGGCGGACGACACCGTCGACTTCCGCTACGTCCAGCTCCGCCACGACGGCTCGACCGCCTCCGGGCACTGCGTCTCCCTCGTGACGGAACTCCCCGACGGGCGGCTCCGGCTGGAGGAGACGTGGACGTGGGAGTCCCAGGAGGGTAGCGGCACCAGCGTGGTCGAGCAGCAGCCCGATACGAGGGAGAGCACCCGATGAGGATCCACCTGTCCAGCGTCTTCGTCGACGACCAGGACAAGGCCCTGCGGTTCTATACGGACGTACTGGGCTTCGTGAAGAAGCACGAGGTGCCGCTGGGCGCGGACCGGTGGCTGACCGTGGTCTCGCCGGAGGACCCCGACGGGACCGAGCTGCTGCTGGAGCCCGATGGCCACCCGGCGGTGAAGCCGTACAAGGAAGCGCTGGTCAAGGACGGCATTCCGGCCGCCTCTTTCGCCGTGGCCGACGTGGGGGCGGAGTTCGCCCGGCTGCGCGGGCTCGGGGTGCGCTTCACGCAGGAACCGAGGGAGACCGGCCCGGTCACGACCGCCGTCCTGGACGACACCTGCGGCAACCTGATCCAGATCATCCACGGCGGGTAGGCTGCCGGGCAGGGCGGGGCCGTAGCGCAGGGGTCGTCGCGCGCGGTCTCCAAAACCGTGAGGACGCCGGTTCGAATCCGGTCGGCCCCGCCTCCCATGCCTCCCATGCCTCCCGGGCACCTGGCCCCTCACGCGGCCGTCGAACCCTGTACGGCCTGGAGCTTCTTCTGACGGGAAGGCCGTCCGACCCCGCCCTGTCAGTGCCCCTGGCCAAGGGCTGTCCCGTAATCCCCGGCGGGCGCACGACGCCGGCTACGGCACCTCGCCGCGTTGTCGGAACGCCCGAATACGCCCAGTACGGGGGCGCCCCTCCGCCTTGCGATGCACCGCATCCGACGCGGTGCGCTGATCCACCGGGGATCACGGGACAGCCCTTAGGCTGGACGGATGAGCGAGATCGAGATCGTTGCCGAACAGGGCGCGTGGCGGGGCGGGTTCGAGGAGCGGGTGCTGGCGGGGTACCGGGCCGCGGGGTGCCCGGAGCCGCTGGCCCGGGCCCTGCTGGAACGGGCCGTGAAGGGGATCGACGGCTGGACGGTGGCCACGGACGGCACCGGCTGGATAGCCGTCGGGGTGACGGAGGACAACGGGACGGTGGTGGGCCGGATCCACGACCTCACGGTGGAGCGGGGGCGCGAGTGGGCCGAGCGGTGGTGCGCCGAGCGCGGCGCCGAGCGGGTGGAGGTCCGGCTCACCGGCGGGGCGGGAGCCTTCGCCGACTACCCCCTGCGGGGGCAGAACCGCATGCGCACCGTCGCCGAACAGCCGCAGCTGCCACCGGGGCTGACGGCCCGCCGGCTCACGGAGGAGGAGTACCCGGCCTGGTACGCCGGCGAGGAGGCCGCGTACATCGCGGACATCGTCCGGGCCGGAGCCCTCACCCCGGAGCAGGCCAGGGAGAAGTCCGACCGGGACTTCGCCCAGTACCTCCCGCAGGGGTACCTGACCCCGGGGCACGCCTTCTACGCTATGGAAGCCGACGGCCAGGTGATCGGCACCGGGTGGGTGAACCACGGGTTCCTGCCGGGCGTCACCTTCGGCTTCTCGCTGGAGGTGTACGAGGAGCACCGCGGCAAGGGCTACGGCCGGGCCGCGATGGCCGTCGGCGAGTGGGCCACCCGGCAGGGCGGCGACGAGGCGATGATGTTCAACGTCTTCGGCGGGAACGAGGTCGCGATGGGCCTGTACGACAGCACGGGCTTCGCGGTCCTGGACGAGTACCGCTCCATCGGCCTCCGCTGATCCGCCCGGCGGCATCCGGCCGGGGGCGGGGGCTCAGCCGTTCAGTGACGCCATGAGCTCCGGTGCGTACCGGTCCCCCGAGACCACACCGTGCGGTGCCACGGCGTCGATGGAGGCCAGGTCGGCGTCGGTGAGCGTGACCCCTGTCGCGGCGACGTTCTCCTCCAGGTAGCGGCGGCGCTTGGTGCCGGGGATCGGCACGGCACCCATGCGCAGGGTCCAGGCCAGCGCGAGCTGAGAGGGGGTGACCCCCTTCTCGGCGGCGAGGGCCCGGACGCGGTCGACGACGGCGAGGTTGCGGTCGAAGTTCTCGCCCTGGAAGCGGGGGTCCGTGCGCCGGAAGTCGTCGGCCGCGAAGTCGTCCGGGCTGGTCACGGCTCCGGAGAGGAAACCGCGGCCGAGCGGGGAGTACGCGACGAGGCCGATGCCGAGCTCGCGCAGCGTCTCGCGTACGCCGTCGTGCTCGATCCCGCGTTCGAAGAGGCTGTACTCGGTCTGCACGGCGGCCAGCGGGTGCACCGCGTGGGCGCGGGCGATGGTGGCCGCGGCTGCCTCGCAGATCCCGATGTGGCCGACCTTGCCGGCGGCGACCAGCTCGGACATGGCGCCGATGCTCTCCTCGATGGGCACGGCCGGGTCGACGCGGTGCAGGTAGTACAGGTCGATGTGGTCGGTGCCGAGGTGGCGCAGGGAGCGGTCGGCGGAGCGGCGGATGTACTCGGGCGTGCCGTTGTGGCCCAGGAAGGCCCCCTCGTCGGTGAACTCGACGCCGGTCTTCGTGGCGATGACGGCGGCGTCGCGGCGGCCGCGGAGGGCCTTGCCGAGGAGCTGCTCGTTGATGAAGGGGCCGTAGCCCTCGGCGGTGTCGAGCAGGGTCACGCCCAGTGCGAGGGCGCGGTCGATGGTGGCGAGGGACTCGGTTTCGTCGGTGGCTCCGTAGTGGGCGCTCATGCCCATGAGGCCGAGGCCTTCGGCGCCGACCTCCAGGCCCTGGCCGCCCAGTGCGCGGATCTCCATGGTGTCCTCCGGGGGTGAGTGCGAGTAAGTAACTAACTGGATAGTTCGAGTCTGCACACGAGGTGCGCCGGATGTCAATAACCGGATAGTTACTTGCTAGGCTGCCCGCCATGGCACGGGATTCCAGCGCAACCAAGGCACGCCTGCTCGACGCGGCGTTCTCCGAGTTCGCGGCGTACGGCATCGCCGGCGCCCGGATCGACCGCATCGCGGCGGCCGCCCAGGCGAACAAGCGGCTCATCTACGTCTACTACGGCAACAAGGAGCAGCTGTTCGACGCCGTGCTCCAGCGCGCCCTGGAGACGGGCTCGGAATCCGTTCCGTTCGACGCGGAGGACCTGCCCGGGTACGCGGGCGCGGTCTTCGACCACTTCGTGGCGCACCCGGACCTGATGCGCCTGGTGCAGTGGAAGCAGCTGGAGCGGCCGGAGACCACCGAGCTCGTGGCGGAGTCCTACCGGGGCAAGATCGCGGCGGTGGAGCGGGCGCAGGATGCCGGGCTGGTCGACCCGGGGCTCGACCCGGCTGACGTGCTCACGCTGGTCATGGGGCTGGCGCAGGCCTGGACCGGCGCGGCGGGCGGACCGGCGACGGGCGGCCCGGGCGAGCCCTGGCCCGCCGAGCGGCTGGCCCGGCACCGCGAGACGGTGGTGGAAGCCGTCCGCCGCCTGGTCCGGCCGCCGCACCCCCGGGGCTGACCGGCGGCGGCCGGATCCGAGGTCAGGGCCGGGAGCGGACGGTTGCCTGGGCGAGGAGCCTGAGGGCGGTGTGGTCCTCGGAGCCGGCCGGGGCGGTGGCCACCAGGAGCGTCTGGTCGTCGGTGACGCGCAGGGCCTGCTGGGTGACGGTCAGGGTCCCCACCAGCGGATGCCACATCCGCTGCTCGGCGGCGGTGCAGGGACGGGCCCGGTGGTCGGCCCACATGGTGGCGAACTCATCGCTCTTCAGGCTGAGTTCGCCGACGAGGGCACCGAGGAGCGCGTCGTCCGGGTGGCGGCCCGCCGCGTACCGCAGGTTGGCGACGGCGGCCCTGGCCTTGGACTCCCAGGTGCCGTAGAGCTCGCGCAGGTAGGGGTCGAGGAAGATCAGCGCGGCCATGTTGGGCCGGTCCGCGGGCCGGTCGGGCGCCGCGGGGTCGAGGTGGCCGGCGAACAGGGCGTGCCCCAGGGGGTTCCAGGCCAGGATGTCGGCCCGGCGGCCGGTGAGCACGGCCGGGACCTCGGGCATGGACTCCAGCAGCCGGCGGGTCGCCCCGTCGGCCCGTTCCGCCGGCGGGCGCCGGGCGGCGGGGCGCCTGACGGCCAGGCCCGCGAGGTCGTGCACGTGCCGCCGCTCGGCCTCGTCCAGGTTCAGCGCGCGGGCGAGCGCGTCCAGCACCTCCGGGGAGGCGTTGTGCGAATGCCCCTGCTCCAGCCGTGCGTAGTACGAGGCGCTGACCCCCGCGAGGAGGGCGAGTTCCTCGCGGCGCAGGCCGGGGACGCGGCGCCGCTCGCCGTACGTGTCGAGGCCGATGTCCGCCGGCGTCAGCCGGGACCGGCGGGCCTGCAGGAACGCGCCGAGGCTGCTCTGTCCGTCCATGCGGCCCAGTATCGCGGGCCGCGCGGGGGCCAGCCTCTCCCTGCCGGGGATAGGCAGCGCAGGGTGTGGCTGTCCCGCCGGGACCGCCGCAGGGTTGGGGCCATGAACACCACCACAGACACCGTCGAGTTGGGCAATGTCGGCGTGACCCGGGTCCGCGAGTACTACGGACCGCTCGGGCTCGCCCCGCACGAATTCATCCCCGGGAGCAGTGAGGACGTCTGGTCGGAGCACGCCGGCTGGCTGCGGCCCGACTTCGCGGACGGCGAGCCGCCCGTCTCCCAGGTCGCGCTTCAGACGTGGGTGCTGCGCAGCGAGGGCCGGGTGATCCTCGTCGACACCGGGGGCGGCAACCACAAGGCACGGCCCGGCACGCCCTGGGACCGCCAGGAGACGGCCTTCCTGGACGAGCTGGCCCGGGCCGGGGTCAAGCCCGAGGACGTCGACCTCGTGGTCAACACCCACCTGCACGGGGACCACGTCGGGTGGAACACCCGGCTGGAGGGGGACGGCTGGGTCCCGACCTTCCCGAACGCCCGCTATCTGATCAACCGGAACGACTTCGAGTTCTGGAACCCCGCGAACGGCCACCCGTCCGTCCTCGGCGACGGCAATGCCGGCGTGTTCGAGGACAGCGTGGCGCCGGTCCACGAGGCCGGCCAGGTCGTGCTGTGGGAGGAGAGCCACCGGATCGACTCGAACCTGCGCCTCGACCTCGCCGCCGGGCACACCCCCGGTTCCAGCGTGCTCACCCTGGCCTCCGGCGGCGACCGGGCGGTGTTCGTGGGCGATCTGCTGCACAGCCCGGTGCAGGTCATGGAGCCGGACGCGAACAGCTGCTTCTGCGAGGACGCCGCCCAGTCCCGGGCCACCCGGCGCCGGCTGCTCGGCTGGGCCGCCGACCACAACGCGCTGCTGGTCCCGGCGCACTTCGGCTCCCACGGCGCCTTGGAGGTCGCGCGGGAGGCGGGGGCCTTCGCGGTGAAGGGCTGGGCGCCGTTCGCCCCGTACACCCCGGGCGGGCAGGGCTGACGCCGTTCGGCGGGCCGGGTGGGCCGCCGTCGGACCGGATGGCGAGTAGGGTCCGTCATAGACAGGGACCAACCCATATGGAACGGATCCGATCCCCATGTACGCACCCGAGCGTCAGCACCGGATCGTCCAGCTGACCCAGGAGCGCGGACGCGTCGAAGTCCCGGCCCTGGCGGAGGAGTTCGGGGTCACGCAGGAGACCGTCAGGCGGGACCTGACCGCCCTGGAACGGGCCGGTCTGCTGCGCCGGGTGCACGGCGGCGCGCTTCCCGCCGGGGGGCTGCGCCTGGAGCCGGGGCTCGCCGAGCGCGATTCCACCGCCGCGGCCGCCAAGGAGCGGATCGCCCGGGCCGCGCTCGCGCTGCTGCCGGAGGAGGGCAGCCTGCTGCTGGACGCGGGCACCACCGTCTCCCGGCTGGCCGCCCTGCTCCCCCACGATTCCACCCTCACCGTGGTCACCAACGCGCTCCCGGTGGCCGCCCGGCTCGCCGAGCATCCGGGGCTGCGCCTGCACATCGTCGGCGGCCGGCTGCGGCACCGCACGCAGGCCGCGGTGGACGCCTGGGCGCTGCGCGACCTCGCCGAACTGGAGCCGGACGTGGCGGTGGTCGCGACCAACGGCTTCTCGGCGGAGGCCGGGCTGACCACGCCCGACCTGGCCGAGGCGGCGGTCAAACGGGCCATGGTGGCCGGAGCCCGCCGTGTCGTGCTCGTCGCGGACTCCTCCAAGTACGGCGCCCGGCACTTCGCCCGGTTCGCCGCCCTCGAGCAGGTCGACGTGCTGGTCACGGACACCGGGCTGACCGACGGGCAGGCGGACGAGATCGCCGGCCTCGGCCCGGAGGTCATCCGGGCCTGAGTTCTATCCCGGGAGGCGGAAGCCGTTGAAGAGGTCGTCCATGCCGCGCAGGGCCAGGCGGTCGGGGGTGGCGCGGACGGCGAGGTCACGGGCCGCCGCCGCCAGCGGGTTGCGCAGGGTGCCGAGGCGGCCGACCCGGCGGGCGCGGACGCGTACGGCGTCGGTGCGGGCGCGGCGGGCGGCGGTGTAGGCGGCGAGGGCGGCCGGGACGGGGTCCCCGCCGCCCTCGCCGTCCTCGCGGTCCCCGGCGGGAAGCAGGTGGGCGAGGACGACGGCGTCCTCGATGGCCTGGCAGCCGCCCTGGCCGAGGTTGGGGGCCATGGCGTGGGCCGCGTCGCCGAGCCAGGCGGTCCGGCCGTGGTGCAGGCGCGGGAGCGGGGCGGCCAGGTCATACAGGTCGTTCTGGAGGACGTCGGCGGGGGCGAGGCGGGCGACGCGGTCCAGCAGGGCCGGGATCGGGTCGTGCCAGGAGCCGAAGCGGCGGCAGAGCTCGGCGCGGGGGTCGGCCCAGCGGGTGCCGGCCGGGACGCGCGCGGTGGCGTAGAGGTAGTACCGGCCGTCGGCCAGCGGGGTAACCCCGAACCTCTCTCCCCGCCCCCAGGTCTCGCTCATCGCCGGTATCCGCAGGTCCGGGGCGTCCACGATGGTCCGCCAGGCGGTCTCGCCGAGGTAGCGCAGGCCGGGATGGGCGGGGAAGTGCGCGCGGCGCAGCGGGCTGTGGATCCCGTCGGCGGCGACGACCAGGTCGGCGGTCAGGTCCGGTCCGCCCGCCGTACGGACGCTCGCGCGTCCCCCGGTGCCGTCGGGGCCCGCCGGGCCGACGCCGGTCACCGCGGTGCCGTAGCGGAGGGCTTCCGCCGGCAGGGCTGCGGCGAGGGCGGCGGTGAATGCCGGGCGCGGGACGGCGATCGGGGGGATGCCGTAGCGGGCCGTCATGTCCGCGGTCGCGGCCCGGGTGAGCCACCGGCCGCCGGGGCGGCGTACGCCCATCGCCCCGGGTACGGCGCTGCCCGCGGCGAGGGCGGCGTCGACGCCGATCGCTTCGAGTGCGCGCAGGGCGTTGGGGGCGAGGCCGATGCCGGCGCCGGTGGCGGGGGGCTCGGGGGCGCGTTCGCAGACGGTGACGTGCCAGCCCCGGCGGTGCAGTGCGAGGGCCGCCGTGAGCCCGCCGATCCCGGCCCCGGCCACCACCGCGTGACGTTTCGGCATGCGACCCCATTTCCGTTGGACTCGGGCACCGTCCACGACGGCGGAACCCCGACCCTACAGTCGTGGAGCCGGGGCTCCGCCCGTCCACGGGGCGGGCGCCCCGTTCTCGGTCAGTGCTCCCGTCCCGTAACGGACTTGCCGTCCGCCGCGGGAACACGAGGCTCGGCGAGGAGGTCGTCGACGAGTGCGAGCCTCGTCTCCGGCATCCTTTCCTCGATCGCTCCCGCCATCATCCCGATGCCCTCCGGGTCCGGCGCCCCGCAGCGCGCGCGGGTCTCCTCGTCCGGCCAGCGGGCGTACGCGACCCAGGTGCCGTCGTCCGCGCGGTGGAGCCGCGAGCCGTAGCTGCCGCAGTCCCGCAGGATCGCCTCCGTCACCCGGCGCCAGCCCTCGCGGAACTGTTCTTCCATGCCCGGCCGCAGCCGCCACCGGTATATCACCGCGAACACGTTTCCCCCGTTGCTGCCGTCAGGCGCCGCCGGTCACGCGGCCTTCCGGGCACAACCGTACGGTGCGGGGAGCCGGCAGCGGCTACGGCGTCACGCCCCGGTGAGCGGGGGCCGGCCGCCGCGGCGCCGGCGGATGCTCACCGCCGCCGCGGCGACGAGGAGGCCGAGCGGGACGGGCCCGGTGAAGCGGTCCCAGCTCCAGACGGGCACGCCGAGGACGGCCAGGGGCAGTGCCGCGAGGAGGACGGCGGGCGCCGTGCGCAGCCGGGCGAACGCCGGCCGCCCGGCCAGGGCCAGTCCGGCCACCGCCGGTACGGCGAAACGGAGCACGCCGGCCCAGTCCCCCAGGGGCCCCAGGGTCAGCGCCGCGGTCAGCAGCGTCGTCCACAACACGACGGCACCCAGCCCGGTCGCCGTACGGACGCGCAGCTGCGGGCGCAGGTCCGCGGGACAGAGCACGGCCGCCAGTGCGGCGAGGAACAGCGGAGTCCGCACGAAGAGCACGAGATCGAGGCCCCCGCCCAGCCGGAACACGTCGACCACCGCGGTCGCCGCGCAGCCCGCCAGCACGGTCCAGGTGCCCACGGCCCAGCGGCCGCTCAGGGCGATCGCGGCGCCCAGCACCATGACGAGGTGGGTCACCGCCAGGAGGACGAACGGGACGGCGATCTCCGCGGGCAGGGTGGATTCCCTGGCCGCCGGGAGCATCAGCCCGGCCCACCGGACCGCACTCGCCCCGACGGCCGCGACGGCGAACGGCGCCACCGCCGCCAGGAGCCGGCCGGGGCGGCCCGCCGAGCCGAGCCCGAGCCGCATGCGCAGCGCGTGCCCGGTGACGTCCAGCGCCTCCCGCGCCCGGGCCGCCCGGCCGGCGTCGCGGGTGGCCTCGTGGTAGGCCACGGCTATCTCGTCACCGAACTCCCGCCGGAAGCCGGCCGGGTAGAGCCTCAGCAGGGCGGTCATGCCGTCACCGTCCCGCCGGAGAAGCCGGGCAGGCCGGGCGCGGCCTGGACGCCGAGGCCGAGGCGCCGGGTGGCCTCCTCGGCGGTGCGGGCGATCCGGGCCGCCTCGGCGGCCAGGACCTCGCGGCCGTGGGGGGCGAGCGCGTAGCTGCGCCGCCTGCGGCCGTCGACCACCTCCTCGTCGTGGACGGCGATGAGCTGCTGTTCGAGGAGCCGCTCCAAGGCCCCGTACAGCGTTCCGGTACGCATCTTCGTGCGGCCTTCCGAGATCTTCTCGACCTCCTGGGCGATCGCGTACCCGTGCCGCGGGGCGTCGGCGATCGCGGTGAGGATGAGCAGAGTCGGCTCGCGCAGAGCTTGATCGTTCACGAGCCCCCCGATAGCTCGGACGCCGACATATGTCGATGACCGAGCTATACGGCGCCCAGCGGCAGCACCGGGAAGCCGTGGTCCCGCCAGATCAGGCGCGAGGGCTCCTCCGGGTAGGCGGCGACGGCCGGTTCCGCGCCGAAGACCCGCACGAGACGCCGGCCGGCGTCGTACGCGGGCCAGCCGGGGTCCCCGTGCGCGGCGAACGAGGTCCACGCGGCGCGCATGGCGGCCGACACGGCCTCCGCCTCGGGCGAGGCCGGGCCCTCGCCGATCAGCAGGGCGGGCTGGCCCCGGTCCAGGTTGCCGAAGACGAGCGGTACGTCCAGACCGTGGCAGGCGCCGAGGACACCGCCCATGCCCGGGGCCTGCCAGGTCAGCTCGTACACGTGCGCGCGGCCGCCCGCGCCCGCCTGGGCCTCGGCGAGGTGCAGCGTCGGCATGCGGAACAGCCAGTCGGAGCGCACCAGTTCGTACAGCTCGTCGGGGCCCGCCGAGGGAAAGGCGTCCCGGTAGCGGCGCGCGCCGTCCGGGCCGGGGGCGAAGGCCCGCAGGGCGTCGGCAGCCTGCTCCCCCGTCACCTGGCCGAGCAGACCGTCGAGCGCGGTGAGCAGGCGCTGCTCGTCGCGAGTGTGGCCGACGAGCAGCTCCACGCCGCGCCCCGCGCCGGCGCGCAGCGCCTGCCAGGGCGTGACGGCCAGGGTCTCGCCGTCGACGACGGGGGCGAAGGGGATCTTCGCGGGCGCGGCCCGGCCCCAGCTGTCCGCGCGCCCCTCGATCCCGGCGGTGAGCGCGTCCCCGGCGGCGGGCAGCCGGTGCGGGGCCACGCCGGACAGGTCGGCCGCGGTGGGGCGCAGCCCCAGCTCGGCGGCGCAGGCGGCGGCGATGTCGGCGGCGAGCTCCGGCGAGAAGAAGGTGCCCTGCGCGCTCTGGGCGACGGCCCGCCGGAAAAGCCCGGCCGCGGAGTCCATGGCCAGCAGCGCGGCGACCGATCCGCCGCCGGCCGACTGGCCGAAGACCGTGACGCGGCCGGGGTCGCCGCCGAAGGCCCGGATGTTGTCGCGCACCCATGTGAGGGCGGCGACCTGGTCGAGCAGGCCCCGGTTGGACGGCGCTCCCTGGATCTGCGCGAACCCCTCGGCGCCCACGCGGTAGTTGAACGTCACCACGACGACGCCGCCTTCACGGGAGAGCCGGCCGCCGTCGTACTCGGGGAGGCCCGACATGCCGACCGTGTACGCCCCGCCCTGGATCCACACCATCACCGGCAGTCCGGCGGCCGGCCCGGGTTCGGGCGTCCAGACGTTGAGCGTCAGCCAGTCGTCGCCCGCCGCGCCCCGGGCGGCGAGCGCGTCCATGCCGAGCGCCCCGGCCTGCGGGGGCGGCGGCCCGTACGCGAGCGCCTCCCTGGTTCCGCTCCAGCCCCGTACGGGCCGTGGCGCGGCGAAGCGGAGCGCGCCGACCGGCGGCTCGGCGTACGGGATGCCGCGGAACACCGCGACACCCGCCTCCCGGCCGCCGCGCAGCACCCCGGCCGCGGTGCGGACCTCGGGCCGGTACCCGGACGGATCGGACTCGGCGACGGCCATGAGGACTCCCTGGGCGGGGTGGGCGTGGGCGGCCGCGGGGGTTCGCGGCCCCCGGACACCGCGGATCCTGCCGCCCGGCGGGGATGGCGCGCCACCGGTTATCCGACGGGCGCCCCCTGGACCACCGCGCCGCCGGCCGGCGGCGCGGCGTCGGGGTGCGGGGCGGCCTCGGCCGCGGTGTAGGAGGAGGCGAAGGTGAACGCGCGGGGGGACGGGCCGTGCCCCCTGAGGTCGGCCAGCCGCTCCAGGGCCTCGCCGACGCCCGGGACGTGCCCGGCGGGGACCCACCACAGGACCATGTGCGCCTCGACGTGCCGTTCGAACCAGTCACGGCGGCCCCGCATCACCTCCAGGTGCCCGCTGCGGTAGGCGAAGTCCCACAGCGCCTCCCGGCTCTCCCACACGGACATGTTGACGATGACGTCCTCGCCCAGGGGGCGCAGGGCGGTGGCGTCGCCCTCCCCCTCCTCCGTGAGCCGCCACACGAACCCGGGCGCGGCATCGGCGGCGGAGTTGACCGGGTCGAGCATCTCGACGAACGGAGCCAGGCGCGGGTCTTCGAGGGGGTAGCGGAGCGTCGCGACGTTGAGCTGGGCCAGGTGGACGGCGGCAGGGCCGTGCGGGGATGCGGTCATGGCCTCATCCCAGCACGGGGCGCATTTCTATGTCAATGAGTATTGTTTTTAGAAGACTCCACCACCACGCAGCACTCCCCCGGCCGGGCGTCCATCCGGGCGCGGACGGGACCGTCCGCACCGAGCAGCCCCTCCAGCAGGGCGAGGTTCATTCCGCAGACGAGCGGCGGGAAGCGCTCGGCGACGGCATGGAAGGGGCAGTTGCGCATACGGACGACGGGCGCGGCCGCCCCGCCCTCCCCCGCGGCGTCCTCCAGGTGCGGTTCGTAGCCGCGGGCGGCCAGCACCTCCATCGCCTCCTCGAGCCCGCCGCAGGGCGCCGCCGGACCGCGCAGCGCCTCACCCCGGCGGCGCGCCGCCTCGCAGAGCCCGGCGTCCAGCCCCGCCCGCTCGGCGGCCTCGGCCAGCAGTTCGGCGGCGGTGCGGTAGTCGCGGGCCGGCAGGGACACCGACCACTCGGTCCGCGCCCGCGTGTAGACCTTGGCGGGACGGCCCGCCCCCGGCCCCGAGCGGCCGGTCAGCCGGCGGCTGCCGCTCTCCAGCAGGCCGGCCCCCGCCAGCCTGTCCAGATGGTGCGCGGCGAGGGTGCGCGCCACCCCGGCCGCCTCGGCGGCCTCGTTCCGGCCGACCTCGCGGCCCTGCGCCACCACGTACTCGTACAGCCGGCGCCGCACGGGATCCTGCAGCACCGCGATCGCATCGATGTCCTCCATCCCGCCATTCTAGGAACAACCGAGATTGGAGATAGAAGGCCGTGCGGTACCCCTGGGCGGATCTGACGGGGCGGAAGGTGACCGGGGAGGCCGGGAGGCGGTACGAAGGCGTACGTGAAGGAACACACCCAGGCCGCGACCGTCCGCGTCTTCATCGCCCTCGCCCCGCCCGACGACGCGAAGGAGGAGCTGGAACGGGCGCTCGCCCCCGCGTACGAGGCGCACCCGCGCATGCGGTGGAACCGCGTCGAGGACTGGCACATCACCCTGGCGTTCCTCGGGGAGCTCCCGGTCGGAGCCGTCCCGCCGCTGCGGCCCCGGCTCGCGGAGCTGGCACGGGCACGCCGGCCCCTGCGGCTGTCCCTGGAGGGCGGCGGGCACTTCGACGAGCGGGTGCTGTGGAGCGGGATAGACGGGGAGCTGGAGGAGCTGCACGTACTGGCCTCCGAGGTGCGCGCCGCGGTCAAGGAGTGCGGCATCGGCTTCGCGGACCGGCCGCTGCGGCCCCACCTGACACTGGCCCGGGCCCGGCGGAGCGATCCCCGCGCCGCACTGGAGGCCGCCGCCGGGCTCGCCGCGTTCAGCGGGCGGGAGTGGCGGGCGGAGCGCCTGCACCTGGTCGGCAGCAACATCGGCCGGGGTCCGGGACCGATCCACTACCGGGACATCGAGTCCTGGGCCTTCGGCGGCGGGAGCTGAGGAACGAAGGGCTCCACCGATCCGGAATTGCATGACCATGCGGCAGCATGCATAATCTTCCTATGTCTAAGGTCCTCACCTCCCTTCCCGCCGGCGAACGCGTCGGCATCGCCTTCTCGGGCGGCCTCGACACCTCCGTCGCGGTCGCGTGGATGCGCGACAAGGGTGCCGTCCCGTGCACCTACACCGCCGACATCGGCCAGTACGACGAGCCCGACATCGCCTCGGTGCCCGGCCGCGCGAAGACCTACGGCGCCGAGATCGCGCGCCTGGTCGACTGCCGAGCGGCGCTGGTCGAGGAGGGCCTGGCCGCGCTGACCTGCGGCGCGTTCCACATCCGCTCGGGCGGGCGGGCCTACTTCAACACCACCCCGCTCGGCCGCGCCGTCACCGGCACCCTGCTGGTCCGGGCCATGCTGGAGGACAACGTCCAGATCTGGGGCGACGGCTCGACCTTCAAGGGCAACGACATCGAGCGGTTCTACCGCTACGGTCTGCTCGCGAACCCGCACCTGCGGATCTACAAGCCGTGGCTGGACGCGGACTTCGTGACCGAGCTGGGCGGCCGCAAGGAGATGTCGGAGTGGCTGCTGGCCCACGACCTCCCCTACCGCGACAGCACCGAGAAGGCGTACTCCACCGACGCCAACATCTGGGGCGCCACCCACGAGGCCAAGACCCTGGAGCACCTGGACACCGGCGTGGAGACCGTCGACCCGATCATGGGCGTCCGGTTCTGGGACCCGTCCGTCGAGATCGCCACCGAGGACGTGACGATCGGCTTCAACCAGGGCCGTCCCGTCACGATCAACGGCAAGGAGTTCCCCTCCGCCGTCGACCTGGTCATGGAGGCCAATGCCATCGGCGGCCGCCACGGCATGGGCATGTCCGACCAGATCGAGAACCGGATCATCGAGGCCAAGAGCCGCGGCATCTACGAGGCGCCGGGCATGGCCCTGCTGCACGCCGCGTACGAGCGCCTGGTCAACGCCATCCACAACGAGGACACCCTCGCCCAGTACCACAACGAGGGCCGGCGCCTCGGCCGGCTGATGTACGAGGGCCGCTGGCTGGACCCGCAGGCCCTGATGGTCCGCGAGTCCCTCCAGCGCTGGGTCGGCGCGGCCGTCACCGGCGAGGTGACCCTGCGGCTGCGGCGCGGCGAGGACTACTCGATCCTCGACACCCGGGGCCCGGCCTTCAGCTACCACCCGGACAAGCTGTCCATGGAGCGCACCGAGGACTCGGCCTTCGGCCCGGTGGACCGGATCGGCCAGCTCACCATGCGCAACCTGGACATCGCCGACTCCCGCGCCAAGCTGGAGCAGTACGCCGTGCTCGGCCTGATCGGGACCGGCAGCCCCGCCGTCGGCGCCGCCCAGGCGGCCGCGACCGGTCTGATCGGCACCATGCCGGAGATGCCGGAGGGCGGCGCCGAGGCCATCGCCTCGCGCGGCGAGGTCTCCGCCGACGAGCAGATGCTGGACCGCGCCGCGATGGAGTTCGGCACGGACTGACCCCCGGCGGGCGGTACGACGCAAAGGACCGGTCCGGCGCCTCACAGGGGCCGGGCCGGTCCTTTGCGCGCGGGGTCTCAGTACACGAGCTTGTACGTCACGTCCTTCGGGACCGGGTGCGGTGCGGTGTCGGTGTAGAGCAGCCGGATCGTGGTGAAGCGCCGGACGTCGGGGCGCTCGGGCCAGGGCTGCGGCTTGCTCAGGGTCACCGTCACCGGGTAGGCGCGGAAGTGGCCCGCCGCGCAGTACGGGCGGCAGTCGTTGACCATGTCGGTCCCGGTCGCGGTCGCGGTGCTCGGCCCCCAGTTCTCCCAGCGCAGCCCGACGAGCCGGTTGTTGCCGTCGCCGCAGGCCAGCAGGTACTCCTCGGGGCGGACCTGGGGCTTCGCGAAGCAGTCGACCACGACGAGCGGGTCCGGGGCCGCGCGGGTGCGGGCGGCGGAGGCCGGGACCGCGGCCGCCGCGAGGGCCGCGAGCGCGCACAGCAGCGCCGCCCTGCGGGCCCCGTTCCGGCGTACCCGTACGGGCCGGGTCCCTCGCGAAGCTTCCATGGCTTCCATCAGCCCCTCCTCGCCAGTCCGTCCCGCCGCCGCGGCACTGCCCAGCTTTCCGCATCCGGCCGCACCCCGCACCCGCTGGGCGTACCGGGGCCGGGGCCCGGCGCTCAGATCCGATGGCGCCCACCCGCACCCGTCCGGAGAATCGGCGTCCACGGGGACGGACATACACGGCTTCGTGGAATGCGCGGACAGACGGGGCGGGGCTACCGCGTGGAGCGGATGACCCGGGGCGAGGCCGTGCCGCCCGACGGCGGGTGGAAGCCGGTCTGGACGGTGATGGGGACCCCCGCCGCGCCGCACGGCGACGACACAACGTCCGGCTCACCGTCCGGTTCGACTGCTGAACGGCTCCTGCCCGGCCCGCCCCGCGGCCCGGGCAGGAGCCGCTGGTGCTACGCCGTGCGGGGGGCGCGGCGCATGGCCCAGAGGGTCGGGCCGCCGCCCGGGAGCTCCACCTCGCCCAGGACCGTGAAGCCGAAGTGCTCGTAGACGGGCAGGTTGGACGGCTTGGAGGACTCCACGTAGACGGGCAGGCCCGCCGCGTCGGCCTTGGCCAGGCCCGAGCGCAGCAGTGCGGACCCGTGGCCCTGGCCCTGGCCGGCCGGGTCCGCGCCGATCAGCGCCAGGTACCAGTGCGGCTCCTGCGGCGCGTGCTGGGCGGCCAGCTCGACGGCGTCGCGGAACAGGTGGGCCCGGTCGCCGAGGATCTCCGTGAGCTCCCGGATGGTCTCCGCGTCGGGGACGGACTTCTCGTGCCCCTCCGGCGACACCCAGAAGGCGGCCGCCGCGTCGGTGCGCTCGCACACGCCGTGCCGGACGTACTGGCGCGTGTAGATGGTGCTGAAGTACCGGGTCAGGTTTTCCTCGCGCGAGTCCTCGGCGGGGAAGAACCAGTTCATCATCGGGTCGTCGTGGAAGGCGCGGGCCAGGGCACGGCTGATCGACGGGGCGTCGTCAAGGGTGGCCGGCTTCGGCAGGTTTGTCATCGACATACGGGTCATTCTGCATACGGATGATCTTGGGTCGGGCAGGGGGGGCCTGTTGACCGCGAGCCCCTACGTGCAGGTAACTTGATGGCCGCCCAGGAGGATCCGACCGGAGGGAACGCAAGACCCGTGGCAGATCACGACCTGACCGGCTTCACCAAGGGCACGTTCACGCACGACGGCACCACCCGGCGGCTGCTGCGCCGGGGCTCCGGGCCGGCGGTGATCGTCATGGCGGAGATCCCGGGCATCACCCCCAAGGTCCTGGAGTTCGCCGAACGGGTGGCCCAGGCGGGCTGCACCGCCGTACTGCCGGTGCTCTTCGGCGAACCCGGCCGGGACGCGGATCCCCGCACCGCCGGCTGGCCGAAGGCCGGGCGCTACGTGGCGTCGGCCATGCGGCAGGTGTGCGTGAGCCGGGAGTTCACGCTGCTCGCCACCGGGCGCGCGTCAAGGGTGGTGTCCTGGCTCCGGGCTCTCGCCGCGGCCGAGCACGAACGCTGCGGCGGCCCCGGGGTCGGCGCCGTCGGGATGTGCCTGACCGGCGGGTTCGCGCTGGCCATGGCCACCGACCCGCGCCTGCTCGCCCCGGTGCTGTCCCAGCCGTCGCTGCCGCTGGCCTGCACCCCCGGCCGTGCGGGCCGCATCGACATCTCCCCCGAGGACCTGGCGGTCGTTCGCGGGCGCTGCGAACGCGAGGGCCTCCAAGTGCTCGGCCTGCGCTTCCGCGGCGACCGGCTGGTGCCCGGCGACCGGTTCGCGTACCTGCGCCGCGAGCTGGGCGACGCGTTCGTGGCCGTCGAGCTCGACGACGCCGCGGCCAACCCCGGCAGCGCGCTGCCCCCGCGCTCCGTGCTGACGGAGCACCTCGTCGACGAGCCGGGACAGCCCACGCGGCAGGCGCTCGACACCGTCCTCGACCTGTTCCGGACCCGGCTGCTGGCGGCCGGGCCCCGCTGACCGCCCTCAGGCGTGCCGCCAGGCCGTTTCGCCCGTGCCGAGGGCGATCGTGACGCGGGGGCGCATCGGCCCCTCGCCCCGGCGGGAGAGCAGCACCACCTCATCGACGCGGGCCGACATGCCGCCCAGGCGGGCGGCGCACTCCGGGGCCAGCCGGCGCGGGTCGCGGGTGCGGCCGAGCGACAGGTGCGGGGTGAAGTGCGGGAACCGCCCCCGGCAGCCGGGGAACGGCTCCGCCATGGCCTCCTGGAGCGCCGTCCAGGGGCGTTCGCCCGCCGCCGCCGGGTCGAGCCACACGGTGGCGTACGCGCGGTGCCGGAAGGTCCGCACGCCGCTGAGGCGGACGGAGAAGGGCTCGCAGTGCGCTGCGGCCGCCGCCAGCAGCGGAACGGCCGCCGGGAACTCCTCCTCCGGCACGAAGCCGAAGAGCAGGTTCACGTGCGGCGGCCAGCGGCGGATCTGGGGGTCGTGGCCGGCCCGGATGTCCTGGATGGGCGGCCACAACCCGGGCGGCGGGAGCCACACCACGGCCGTCCGGGGCGTGGGGGCGACGTCCAGGAATCCGGGAACCCCGGCGGCTCGGGCGCCGGCGGCCGGAGGCGGGCTCACACCGCCATCATGCGCCCGGTCAGTCCCAGACGGGCGCCGGCGGCCTGATCCGGGACAGGTCCTGGCCGGCCAGCTCGGGGCGGGCGGTGAGCTCGGCATGGACGGCGCGCAGGACCGGGAGCCGGGCACCGGCGTTGTCCAGGGCCAGGAAGACGTCCTTGGCGGCCAGCGCCACCGGGAAGTGGGAGCCGTCCGCGAAGGCGCGGGCCACCGCTCCCGCCAGCGGGCCCTTGGCCAGTTCGCCGCGGACCAGGTCGGCGGGGAGCCCGAGTTCCCGGCCGAGGCGGAGGGCCTCGGACACCAGGGCCACACCGCCGATCACCGCGTTGACGAGGACCAGTTTGAGGGCGGCCCCGGAGCCGGGGGCGCCGCATTCGGTGACCTCTCCGAGCCGGGCCAGGACGGTGCGCACCGGGTCGGGGAGCGGTCCGCCCGCCAGGATCCCCAGCTGTCCGGCCGCCGCCCGGTCCACGCTGCCCATCACCGGCGCGTCGGTCAGCGAGACCCCCTCCGGGAGGCGGGCGGCCAGCTCGGCGATCGCGCCGGGGCCCACGGTCGAGGTGTCGATCCAGTGGGTGCCCGGACGCAGGGCAGGGAGGAGGGAGTCGGCCACGGCACGGGCGGCGGCCGGGTCGGCGAGCATGGTGATGACGACGTCGGCCCCGGCGACCGCCTCCCCCGGGCCGCCGGCGAGACGGGCGCCGGCCGCGACCAGCGGTCCGGCCTTGTACGGGGTGCGGTTCCAGACGGTCAGCGGGTGGCCGGCGGCGAGCAGGCGACGGGCCATGGGCAGGCCCATGGCTCCGAGGCCGAGGAATGCGATCTTCTCCATGGCCCCGACGCTAGGACCAGCCGAGACATGCGACAAGCGAATGTCTAGCATGGCTGCCATGTCCGATCCACATGGCTTGTACGAGGTGTTCCTGCGGGTGGCCCGGGACGGCTCCTTCACCGCCGCCGCCCAGGCCCTCGGGTACACCCAGTCCGCCGTCTCCCGGCAGGTCCAGGCCCTGGAGGAGGAGTGGGGCACAGCCCTGTTCGACCGGCTGCCGCGCGGGGTGCGGCTGACCGAGGCCGGGCGCGTCCTGCTCCCGCACGCCGAGGGCATGCGGGAGCGGATGCGGGCGGCGCGCGCGGAACTGACCGCGCTGCGCTCCCTCGGCGGCGGCACGCTGCGGATCGGGGCCTTCGCCGCCGCCAACGTGTCCCTGGTCCCGCGTGCCCTGGCCGCCTTCGGGGACAGGTACCCGGGCGTCACCGTCGTCCACTCGGAAGGGCCCACCGCCAAGCACGCGGCGCTGCTGGCCGAGGGCGGCCTCGACCTGGCCGTGCTGAGCACGCCCGCCGGGATCGCGCTGCCCGGACCGGAGTTGCACCACCTGCTGGACGAGCCGATGCACGTGGCGCTGCCGCGCGGCCACCGGTACGCGGGGCGCTCCGTACTGCACCTGTCCGAACTGGCCGACGAGGACTGGATCGAGGGGGACGTCCGCCCCGAACAGACCTTGCTGGCACCCGCGCTGGCGGCCGGCTTCCTGCCGCGCGTGGCGTTCCGGGTCAACGACTGGACCGCCAAGCAGGGCTTCGTCGCCGCCGGGCTCGGCATCACGGTGCTGCCGGAGCTGGCGGCCGGGGCGGTGCGGCCGGACATCGCCCTCGTCCCGGTCGACCCGGCGGACCTGCCCTGCCGGAAGGTGTACGCCGGCACTCCGCGCGGGCTCCGCCACTCCCCGGCGGTCGGAGCCTTCCTCTCTCTGCTGCGGTCCGCCGCCGCCGGGCGGACGGCCCCGGCCGAGGATCCGGCCGTCCGTCCGATGACCCGTCAGTGATACTTGTCCCGGGGCGAGTTGAACCGGGGGGCGGTCATGTCGGAGGACTCCGAGGCGGGCAGAACGACGGCGGGGGCGGCCCCGGCGGGCGGGGCGGCGGGCCACGCCCCGCCGAGGTGGGCCTGGTGGGTGGTCGGCGTCGTGATACCGCTGGTCGGCGTGCTGGCCACGGTCGTCGTGGCGCAGCAGCGGACGGCCCCGGCGGCCCCGGGCGGGCCGCCGTCCGACGTGAGGACGGGTGCCGCGGCGCCCCCCGCGCCGGCGCCGGCCTCCTCCCCCGCCGTGACGCCAGACGCGCCCGGCACCCCGGCAGCGGACCCGCGGGCCTCCCCGGCCGCTCCGCCCGCGGCCCCGCCGACGCCCGCGCCGTCCGCCACCCCGCGGCCGTCGGCCACGGGCGGCGGGGACGGGGACCGGGGTGCCGGGGCGGAGGGGGTCTCCGTGGGCGTGCCGGTGCGGATCGTGAACCGGAACAGCGGGTTCTGCCTGGCGGTGCCCGGAGCGAGCACCGAGGTCGTCGCGCTCAACCAGTTCGGGTGCGGGAACTTCCCCGACCACTTCTGGCGCGTCGAGCCGTGGGGGCGCGGCGGCGCCGGGCCGGTGTACCGGGTGGTCAACGACAACAGCGGCTTCTGCGCGGCCGTGCCCGCCGCGGACAAGGCCTCGGGCGTCGTGGTCAACCAGTTCCCGTGCGGCGACTACCCCGACCACCTGTGGCGGCTCGACCGCGACGGCTCCGACGACTCCGGACGGCCGCTGTACCGGTTCGTCAACGACAACAGCGGGCTGTGCCTGACCGTCGCCGGGGCGGACACCCGGCAGGCCGCGGCCGTCGTGCAGGCCCCGTGCGGGAGCCGGCCCGAGCGGCAGTGGCGGCTGGCCGCCCGCTGACCGGATCCAGGTCGCCGGCCGCCGCCAGCGCCGTCCCGGGGCGGGCGACCGTGAGCACGGCGGCAGCGACGGACGCCGTACGGGCCCGGCGGAGGCTTCCGAGCGGACCGGCGCTGGAGGACTTGTGCCTGCGGACGACTCCCTCGGGTGACTCCGGAGTGCGGTCGCGGGCGCCGGCCGGCTCGCGGAGGGCCGGGAAGCCGCGCCGGGGAGCGTAGGAGCCGGCGGCCCGCGCCCCGCCCCCGGGACACGCCGGTCCGGGCCGCGCCGGATCAGCCGATCGGCTCCCGCGCGGCCGCCGGGACACGCCGTGCGGCCGGCGCACGCCGCGCCGGACGCGGGCCGTCGCCGCGTGTCCCGGGGCCGGCCGTGACAGACTCCGCGCGGAATCCCGAGCCCCTTCCCCCACGGGAGGTCCCCCCGTGCCGCACCGCCCCGCCCCCGCGTACACCCGGACCGCCGCCCTCGCCGCAGGTTCCCTGGTCCTCGTCCTGGCCGCCGGATCCTCCCCCGCGGCGCCCGCACCCGCACCCCCGCCCCCGCCGGCCGCCGGAGCGCGGGCGACCGCCGTCGCGGCGGCGCCCGGGACCGGAACGGCCCTGGCCGGGTACGCGATCCAGTCGACGGCGAAGGTCGCGGACACCGCCGCCGCCGTGTCCAGCCCCGGCTACCCGGCGACGGGCTGGTACCCCGCCGGGTCCCGGTCCACCGTCCTCGCGGCACTGCTCGCGGCCGGGGTCCACCCCGACCCCTTCTACTCCACCAACCAGAAGCGGATCCCGGCCGGGGACTTCACCGTGCCGTGGTGGTACCGGTCCGACTTCCTCGTCGCCGACACGGGCGCCCGTACGTACCTGGACTTCAGCGGGGTGATCTCCGCGGCCGACGTCTACGTCAACGGACGCCGGATCGCCGACGCCAGCACCGTCACCGGCACCTACACCCGGCACGAACTCGATGTCACCGACCTGGTCAGGGCGGGCACCAATACGGTCGCGTTCCGGATCCAGCCCAACAACCCGCGCAAGCGCCTCACGATGGGCTGGCTCGACTGGCTGCAGCCGCCGCCCGACGAGAACATGGGGATCGTCCGCGACGTCACGGTGCGCCGGGGCGGCCCGGTCGCCCTGCGCGACGCGCACGTGGTGACCTCCCTGGCGCTGCCCTCGATGTCCTCGGCCGAGCTGACCGTCAAGGCCCGGGTACGCAACGACTCGGCGGCCGCCGTCACCACGACGGTCTCGGGCACCGTCGGCCCGGCCTCCGTCAGCCGGAGCGTCACCCTCGCCCCGCACGAGACCCGGACCGTGGTCTTCTCCCCCGCCGACCACCCGGGCCTGCGGCTGGAGTCGCCCCGCGTGTGGTGGCCCGCCGCGATGGGCGGGCAGCCCCTGTACTCCCTCGACCTGACCGCGTCCGTGGACGGCCTGCCCTCCGACACCGCGCACGAGTCCTTCGGCATCCGCGACGTGCGGGCGCCGCTGAACGCCGACGGGGCGCGCCAGTACGTGGTGAACGGCCGCCCGCTGCTGATCCGGGGCGGTGGCTGGTCCCCCGACGAGTTCCTGCGCTGGGACACCCGGTACGTCGAGGACCGGCTGAAGTACGCCGTCGACCTCGGGCTGAACGCGCTGCGCCTGGAGGGGCACATCGAGCCCGACGAGTTCTTCGACCTCACCGACCGGTACGGGATCCTCACGCTGCCCGGATGGGAATGCTGCGACAAGTGGGAGGGGGAGGTCAACGGCTCGGAGGCCGGGGAGCGGTGGGAGAGCGCCGACTACCCGGTCGCGAAGGCCTCCATGGCCGCCGAGGCCGCACGGCTGCGCCGGCACCCCAGCGTGGCCTCCTTCCTGATCGGCAGCGACTTCGCCCCGAACCGGACGATCGAGCAGGGCTACCTCGACGCGCTGCGGGACGCCGACTGGACGGCCCCGGTGGTCCCCTCGGCCTCCGCGCGGTCCTCGCCGATCACCGGGCGCTCCGGGATGAAGATGACCGGCCCCTACGACTGGGTCCCGCCGGGCTACTGGTACGCCAAGCGGGAGGGCGGGGCGACCGGCTTCAACTCCGAGACCAGCGCCGGGCCGGACGTGCCGACCCTCGACACGCTGCGCCGGATGATGTCGCCGGCGGAGCTGGAGAGCCTGTGGAAGGACCCCTCGGCGGCCCAGTACCACCGCTCGCCCTCGGCCACCTTCGCGACGCTCAGGCTGTACGACGCTGCCCTGGCGGGCCGTTACGGCGCGCCGACGGGCCTCGACGACTACGTGCGCAAGGCGCAGCTCGCCCAGTACGAGAACGTGCGGGCGCAGTTCGAGGCGTACGCCCGCAACGCGAAGGACGCCTCCGCGCCGTCGACCGGGGTCGTGTACTGGATGTTCAACAGCGGCTGGACCTCGCTGCACTGGCAGCTGGTGGACCGCTACCTCGACCAGGGCGGGGCCTACTTCGGGGCGAAGAAGGCGAACGAGCCCCTGCACATCCAGTACGGGTACGACAACCGCGCCGTGTCGGTCGTCAACAGCCGCACGTCCGAGGCCTCGGGCCTGACCGCGCGGGTGACCCTCTTCGACCCCGACGGCACGCAGCGCTACGACCGGACGGTGACGGGGCTGAACGTGGCGGGCGGCGGCGCGAGCAGCACCGCGCTGACCCTGCCCGCGTCGGTGCCGGGCCTCGCCACCACCCATCTGGCGCGGCTGCTGCTCACCGACGCCACCGGGCGGGAGGTGAGCCGCAACGTCTACTGGCTCTCGGCCCGGGCCGACGTGCCCGACTACTCCAGGAGCACCTGGTACCACACGCCGACCACCGCGTACGCCGACCTCAAGGGGCTGAACTCGATGCCGCGGTCGGCCGTGGCGACGACGGCCGCCACGGCCTCGGACGGCCAGGGGGTCTCGACGACGACGGTGACCGTACGCCACGCCGGTACGGGAACGGCCCCGGCCCTGCTCACCGACGTGCACCTGCTGGGCGCGGGAGGCGAGCCGCTGCTGCCCGTCCGGTGGAGCGACAACCAGATCACCCTCTGGCCGGGCGAATCGGCGACGCTGACGGCGACCTACCGCACGGCCGACCTCCGCGACGCGGCACCGGCCCTGCGGATCTCCGGCTGGAACACCCCGACGACGACGGTCCCGGCCGGCTGACGGCCGGGGCGCGGGGGCCGGGGCCCGGGGGCGAGTTCCGGGCGCAGGGGTGAAGACGTATCCATCATGACAGGTCAGAGGGGGTTTTCGTAGGACCGAAAGCACAGTCGAATGCCCTTGTTTGGGCACCCGTGCGGCTTTCAGAATCTCCCTCATGAATTCCTCGGCGCACATCAATCACGAAGCCGTCCTCCGGGCCCGGGTGGCCCTCCTCGGATCGGGGACCCTGCCGGTCCGTCAGGAGGTCGCCGCCTACCGGCTGCTGGTGCGGGTGAGCCCGCTGGCGTACCTGCCCCGGCTGGCGGAGGCGCTGTACGAGTACAGCCGGCAGGATTTCGCGCTCCAGCCGGCGACGGCGCTGGCGCTGCGGGCCGAGGCGGTCGACGCCGCGCGGCGGATGCACGCGCTGGAGCACGGGCGGGCGGGACTGGTGCGCACCGCGCTGGAGCGCTACCGGGAGCAGCTGGAGGTCATGGGGCGGCTGGATGA
This sequence comes from Streptomyces sp. NPDC037421, assembly GCF_055602105.1. NCBI lineage: Bacteria > Bacillati > Actinomycetota > Actinomycetes > Kitasatosporales > Streptomycetaceae > Streptomyces > Streptomyces sp. NPDC037421. The sequence goes on along the minus strand of NZ_JBVJWV010000003.1, from coordinate 367,148 downwards.
ACTGGCGGTGGTGGACGTGGAGTTGGCTGCTCCGGGAGCAGGGGGCCGGTGAGGTCCGCGTCCGCCCGGGGGCAGGATCAGGGGCGGTCGTACCAGGAGAAGGCGGCGATGCGCCAGCCCTGGGGGGTGCGGACGAACTGGATCGTCTTGGTGCCGCCGCCTTCGAAGGGTTCGCCGTCCAGGATCCCGGACTTGCGGTACTCGCCGAAGCGGGAGGCGATGTCGCCCTCGATCTCGGTCCGTTCGGAGGTCTCCCATTCGCGGAACTCCGTCAGACGGCCCTCGGACAGCAGCCTGCGGCGGGGCTCGACGAACTCGTCGACGGTGTAGGCGGCGAAGTCCGGGCCGGTCTTGACGATCACTCCGCCCGGCAGCATCAGCCGGCCGATCTCCGCCAAGTCGGCTTTCCTGCCGCCCCGGTTGTCGAAGGCACCGAAGAACTCGGCGGTCACCAGGTCTATTTCGGTCTTGGCCATGGCGCCGACATTAACACCGGGATGTGCGGCCGTGGATGTACGCGGCGGCGGATGCAGTCCCGTGGGCCGGTTCGCAGGCCGCCACACCCGTGTCCTGACGGCCGGGCACCGCGACGGCTTCGCCCGCACCCGGCGGGCACCGGCCGGCCGGTGGTCCACTTTCTGGTCCGTGACGGCTCAGCCGATCCGTTCGAGCGCCGTCGTGGTCACCCGGCAGAGCTCCTCGTCCCGCAGGATGTCCGTGCCGTACCGGCGCTCGGAGGCGGTCACCGCCCCGAGCACCGGTACGGCCGCCGCCGCCGGCGGGCCGATCTCCCCCAGCACCCTGACGGCGCGCAGGAGCAGGGGTGTGGCCGCGTGGCCGGCCAGCGGGCGCAGCTCGGGCAGCAGGACGGCGACGGCCGTGGCCGCGTCGCCCGTGATCCGCCACCACGCCTCGGCCGCGCCGACCCGGCTCCACTCGCCCGGGCAGTCGAGCAGCGGCCGGACCGCGTCGGCATAGGCGGCGGCCCTCGGGCCGAGGTCGGCGAGGTACCTCAGAACGGGGCGGCCGAGTCCCGCGCGGGTCGCCGCGCCGACCACGCGCAGGGCGAGTTCCGGGTCGCCGGTGACGCGCCAGTGCGCCCAGGCGGCGGTCTGCCTGCCCCGCCAGCGGTGGGGTTCGCCGTCGGGGGCCCCGTCGTAGCGGCGTGGCCGCCACTCGCCCCGTGCGAGCCCGGCGAGTGCACCGGCACCGGGCGCGGCCGCCGGGCCGATCCTGCCCAGGGCTTCGGCCGCGGCCCGGGCGTACGGCGTGTCGAGGAGCGCGGCCAGCTCCGGAACGGCCGGTGCAGAGGCGGGGCCCCACCGGGTGAGGGTGGCGAGCACCTCGGGAACGCCACTGGAGGCACGGTCTCCCGCGAGCAGCCTCCGGCAGTCCGGGAGCAGCTGCGGCGCCCACCGTACGGGCAGCGGCTCGGCCCTGAGCCAGTGGTGGCCGCGCCGCTGCCGGTACCAGGGCAGGGCTCGGTCGTCGCCGACGGCGACCAGGGCCTTCACGGCGGCGTCGATCGAGCCGGTCCGGGCGGTCGGCCCAGCCCGTTCGACGAAGCGGGCCAGCCGGTCCGCGTACGGGGCCGCCAGCGGTCCGCACCCGGCGAGCACGTCCAGCGCCGCGCCGGCCACGGAGTTCTCGTCGTCGAGGGCGGTGAGGACGGTCTCCCAGAGTCCCGCCTCCGGCCTCCGCCAGTACCGCAGCTGGGTGCCCGCCAGCCGTACGGCCTCCCAGCGGAGGTCGGCGCTGCGCTGTCCGGAAAGCACCGTCACCTGGTCGGCCGCCTCCCGCGGGTGCCGCGCGCACTCCGTCATCGGCTTCAGGCCGTGGGGCCACCACCTCGGCACGCCCGGCAGCGGCTTGCCGCCGGTATCCGCCAACGCCAGGGCGGCCACCCGACCGGCACCCCGCGCCCGGCCCGGCGCGGCCGCCGCCAGCACGGCCGTCGCCGCGGCCAGCCGCACGTACGCGTGGTTGTGCTCCAGCCACGGGCGGAGCCACGACACCGCGTCGTCGCCGCGCCCCGAGAGCCGCCCCAGGGCAAGGAGCTGCGAGACCAGCGCTGCCGGGTCGCTCTCGACCGCGGCCTGGTCACGCAGCGCCTGCGGTGCCATCGGACCGGCGCCCGGGAACTCCCGCAGCAGCCAGGCCGCGTGGGCCCGTACCGCCGGAACCGGGTCCGCGAGCAGGGCGGCCGTGCGGGGCACGTACTCCGTGTACACGAGGAAGGCCGGCCGGTTCACCTCCCGGGGCGAGCTCACGATGTCGCGGGCACGGCGGGCGAGGAATTCGAGGACGTCCAGGCGGCCCCGCCGGTCCAGGTCCGGCAGCAGTTCGAACAGCCGGGACGCGACCGGTGCGAAGAGCGGGTCGCCGGGCCACCAGCCGAGTCGCCTCTCCAACTGCTCCCAGGAGCGACGCCGCTGTCCGGCCGTCACCAGGCCGCGCAGCAGGCCGGGTATCTCCTCGTGCCCTGCCCGCGCCCGTTCCTCGCCGTGCCAGGCCGCCCCGGCCCCCCGTCCGTCCATGATCCGCAGCTTAGACAGCCGGCCGGTCAGGGGCCACCTGCGGGTTCCTTAGCGGAACGTTAGATCTGGGTGCCGGGCCTTGTCCGGGTCCGGGGCCGGATCCATGCTCTGGGCACCCCCTCATCCGGGGCGTTCCCCCTCCCGTCAGGGACTTCCGTCTGGAGCCGCCATGTCCTCGTCCGCCGTCACGCCCGAGTCGCCGCAGCGGGAGGAGCGCGCCAGGCGCCGCCTCGCCCTGATCGGCGGGTCCCTCGGCAACCTCGTGGAGTGGTACGACTGGTTCGTCTACGCGAGCTTCGCGATCTACTTCGCCGACTCCTTCTTCCCCGGCGACAATCCGACCACCCAGCTGCTGAACACGGCGGGCATCTTCGCGGTCGGCTTCCTGATGCGGCCCGTCGGCGGGTGGATCCTCGGCCGGGCCGCGGACCGGCACGGGCGCAAGAGCGCGCTCACCCTCACCGTCACCATGATGTCGGTGGCGGCCCTGATGATCGCCGTCGCGCCGACCTACGGCCAGGCCGGGTACTTCGGCGCCCTGGTGCTGCTGCTCGCGCGCCTGCTCCAGGGGATGAGCATCGGCGGCGAGTACGCGGCCAGCGCCACGTACCTCACCGAGGCCTCGGCCCGCGGCCGGCGCGGGCTGGGCTCGTCCTTCCAGTACGTCTCGATGACCTGCGGGCAGCTGCTGGGCCTCGGCATCCTGATCACGATGCAGCACACGCTGACCGCCGCCCAGCTGTCGAGCTGGGGGTGGCGGATCCCGTTCGTCCTCGGGGCCCTGTTCGCGGTGGTGGTCTTCTGGCTGCGTCGGCGGCTCCAGGAGACCGACGCGTTCAAGGAGGAGTCCTCGGACGAGGGCGCCCACGACGACAGCCCGCGCGGCTCGCTGAAGGCTCTGTGGGAGCACCGGCGGCAGGCCGGGCTGGTGATGGCGCTGACCCTCGGCGGAACCGTGGCGTACTACACGTACACCACGTACCTCACCAAGTACCTGGTCGGCAGCGCGGGCATGGCCAAGACCACGGCGACGCTGGTGAGTTTCACCGCCCTCGCCCTCTTCGCCGTGCTCCAGCCCTTCGCCGGGATGCTGTCCGACCGGATCGGCCGCCGCCCGCTGCTGATCACCTTCGCGGTGGGCTGCACCGTCGGCACGTACCCGATCATGACGGCCCTCGGTTCGGCGAACTCGTACTGGTCGGCGCTGGGCCTGTCCCTGCTGGCCCTGGTGATCGTCACCGGCTACACCTCGATCAACGCGGCGGTGAAGGCCGAGCTGTTCCCGACCCGGGTGCGCGCCCTGGGCGTGGCGCTGCCGTACGCCGTCGCCAACGCGCTGTTCGGCGGCACGGCCGAGTACGTGGCCCTGTGGTTCAAGAGCGGCGGCCACGAGAAGATGTTCTTCTGGTACGTGTCCGGCTGCGCGCTGATCTCGCTGGTGACCTACCTCCTCATGCCGGACACCCGCGCCGTCGCGCTCAGCCGTGCCGAGGCGGCCGGGGCGGGGGCGGCCGAGGGGGACGGCAGGGCGGCGCAGGCCCCCGCCGGGGCGGCCCGCTGATCCCCTGAACGCCCCCGGTGGACCGGGACGGCGGCTCACGTAAGCTGCTGCCCCGGTTCACGGGCACCGGTCACGCGTTTTCGAGGAGCCGCCGTGCACGCACTGCTCGTCGAGGACGACGACCGCATGGCCCGCGCCCTGGGCACCGCCCTCGCCCAGCGCGGGCACACGGTCCGCCGGGCGGCCCGGGCGCTGGACGCCCTGCGGTACGTCCGCGAGGCCGAGTTCGTCCTGCTGGACCTGGGACTGCCCGATCTCGACGGGCTGGAACTGCTGCGCAGGCTGCGTACGGTCTGCGACGCGCCGCTGATCGTGGTGACGGCGCGCTGCGAGGAGCGCGACATCGTGCAGGGGCTGCGGGCCGGCGCCGACGACTACGTGGTCAAGCCGTTCCGGATGGCCGAGCTGATGGCGCGGATCGACAGCGTGCGGCGCCGGTCGGGCGGGCGTACGGGTGCCGAACCCGCGCGGTACGCCGGCGGGCCGGTGCGCAGCGGGGACGTCGAGGTGGACCCGGCGGGCCGCACGGTCACGGTGGCCGGCGCCGAAGTCCGGCTGACCCGGCGGGAGTTCGACGTACTGGCCTTCCTGGCCGCGCGTCCCGACGAGGTGCACTCCCGGGAGGAGATCCTGGACCGGATCTGGGGCGACGCCTTCCTCGCCGCCTCCCGCTCCCTGGACGTGCACGTCGCGGGCATCCGGGCGAAGACGGGCCGGTCCGGCCTCGTGCGCACGGTGCGCGGGTTCGGCTACCAGCTCGGTTCCCCCGCCGGGTGTGAGGACGGGGGCTCCGGCGCGTGAGGCGCAGGCTCCTCGCGGTGCTGATGGTGCTCATGGGGGCCGCCGCGCTGCTGCTGTGCGTCCCCCTGGCCGACGCGTACGCGCGCGGGCGGACCGAGCACCTGCTGCTGCAGCGGCGTTCGGAGGCCGTGCGCTTCGCCGACCTCGCCGACCGGACGGGTACGGCCGCCGACCGGGCGGAGCTGTCGGCCGAGATCGGCCGGTACGCGCAGCTGTACGGGGCCGGGGTGGTCGTGGTCGACGCGGCGGGCGCGACGGTGGCGCGGGCCGGAACGGGCCCGGCCCTGGAGGCCCTGACGGGAGCGGGGCCGGGCGGTGCGGCCGAGGCCCGGGACCGGGCGCTGACCGGGCGTTCCACCGACCGGCTGGCCACGGTGCGGCCCTGGGGGCCGGCGCGGGTGGTGCTCGCGGAGCCGGTGGGGCGGGACGAGCGGGTCAGCGGAGCGGTGCTGCTGGCGGTGCCGACGGACGCCGCCCGCCGGGACGTCGCGGTCCGCTGGTCGCTCATCGCGGCCGGGGCGGCGGCCGCCTTCGCCGCGGCGGCACTGGTGGCGGCGGGGATCACGCGCTGGCTGATGCGGCCGTTGCTCGACCTGGACCGGGCGGTGGAGGGACTGGCCGCCGGGAGCCTGCACGCGCGGGCGGTCTCCGACACCGGTCCGCCGGAACTGCGCCGGCTGCGGCGGCACTTCAACGTGATGGCGCAGGCCCTGGCCGAATCCATCGGCCGCCAGCGGGACTTCGTAGCCGATGCCTCGCACCAGCTGCGCAATCCGCTGGCGACGCTGGTGCTCCAGCTGGAGAACGTCGAGCCGCACGTCGCCCCCGGTCCCGGCCGGGCCGAGCACGGCCGTGCGCTGGAGGAGACGGAGCGGCTGGAGGAGCTGCTCGACGGGCTGCTGGCGCTGGCCCGGGTGGAGTCGGCGGCGCCGGAGCTGTGCGAGCAGGACGTGGCCCGGGCGGTACGGGAGCGGGTGCGCGCCTGGCTGCCGGTGTTCCGGGCCGCCGGTCTGGAGCTGGCGGTCTGCGGCCCGCCCGGGGGGTTGCCGGCCCGCGCCCTGCCGGACGCGGCGGGCCGGGTCCTGGACGCGGCCCTGGACAACGCGGTGAAGTTCGTACCGCGCGGCGGCCGGGTCGAGGTGTGCGCCCGGCGGGGCGCGGACGGCTCGGCCGTGGTGCGGGTCGCCGATGACGGGCCGGGCGTCCCCGAGGAGCAACTGGAGCTGCTGCCGCGGCGTTTCGCCCGCGCGCCCGGGCACCAGAACGTGCGCGGCAGCGGACTGGGGCTGGCCATCGCGGACGAGATCGCACGGATCAGCGGCGGCCGGCTCGGCGTCGGCGGCAACGTGCCGCGCGGGCTGGCGGTGGAGCTGCGGCTGCCGCCGCCGTGACGGCTCAGCCGTACACCGAGCGGTAGTGGGCGGCGGCGCCCGGGTGGAGGGGGACCTCCCCGGTCGAGATGGCGAACCTGGGCTCCAGCCGTACGCCCGCGGTCACTTCGCGCAGCAGGTCGCGCCACCGGTCGAACACCACCCGCAGCAGGGCGCTCGCGGCGTCCGCGGGCACTGCGTCCCGGGCCAGGAGGTAGTTGCCGACGCCGAGGGTGCCGACCGGCCCGGCCAGTCCGTACGCCCCGGCCGGGAGGGTGACGGCCGTGTAGACGGGGCCGTGGCGCTCGCGCAGCGGGCCCACGTGGCCGTCCAGCGCGAGGAAGCGCAGCGGTAGCTCACGCGCCAGCTCCGTCAGCGCGGGGGTGGGTACGCCGCCGGACCAGAAGAAGGCGGCGACGGCGCCCGTGCGCAGGGCGGCCACCGATTCGGCCAGGCCCAGCTGGCGTACGTCCGCCGGGGCCGGGCCCGCGCCGGCGCCGGTGAGGCCGGCCGCGCGCAGGATGCGTCCGGCGACGACTTGCACCCCGGAGCCGGCGGCGCCCGCCGCGACGGTGCGTCCGGCGAGGTCGGGTACGGCGTGCACGGGTCCGGCGGCGGGGACGAGCAGGTGCGTGTAGTTGACGTAGACCCGGGCCAGTGCCGTCACCGCGGCCGGCCGGGGGAAGGGCTCCCGCCCGAGGACCGCGTCCTCGGCGACGTCGGCCGTGGCCAGGGCCAGGTCCACGGAGCCCTCGTCCAGTCTCCTCAGGTTGTCCACGCTCGCGGCGGTGTCCACCGGCACGATCTCCAGCCGGCTCCCGCCGGCGGCGGCGGCCCGTGCCAGGGCCAGGCCGAAGGCGTTGTACGGGCCTCCGCGCGGCCCGGTCGCGAGCCGCAGCCGGCGCACCGGACCGGAGTCCGGCGCGCAGCCGGCGAGCGCCGCGGCGACCGCGCCGATCCCGGCCCGTAGCAGCCGCCGGCGGCCCGTCCGCGTATCCGTCACGGCGGAAGCGTAGCCACTCACCGCACGAAGTCGCGGCGGCGGCCCGCGCGCCGCTCCACCCGGCCGGCGGCGGGAAACGTCATGGTTGCGTGACAGGACTGCCACAACGGCGCAGCGCGGGAACTCCGGCGGGGCGGGGCGCCGTGTCCCTCCACGCGTGCCGGTGCGGGGCCGGCCGGGAGACACCGAGGAGCATCCCATGCAGTACACAGCAGGCCCGCGCCGCTCGGCGGCGGCGCTCGTGGCGGCCGCCGCGGCCACCGTCCTGATGACGGGCTGCGGTCCGGCCGACGACGGGGCGGCCGGGACGCCGCCGGCGCCGCCCGCCGCTTCGGTGCCGGCCAAGCCGACGCCCGCGGGCGGCTCCTCGTCCGGTGGTACGGGCGGCTCCGTCACCGGCGGCGGGGGCGGGACCGCGCCGAGCCCCTCGGCGTCCGCCCCGGGCGGCGGCGGGGCCAAACCCTGCACGATCGACGAGGTCAAGGTCTCGGACGCCGAGCAGGCCGCGGTCCGGCCGCCCGGTACGGGAACGGGGGCCGCCATCGTCTCCGTCACCAACACCTCGAAGCACGCCTGCACCCTCAACGGGTTCCCGACGGTGGCCGGGGCGGGCAACGGATCGCCGGGCAAGAACGTGCCCCTGGCCATCACCCAGAGCGGCAAGGCGTCGGCGGTCCCGCTGGCGCCGGGCGCCCGCGCGTGGACGAAGCTCACCTTCGTCAACGTCCAGGGCGAGGCGGACGGGTACTGCGTGTCCGGCGCCACTCCCGCCAGCTTCCCGACCATGGTGATCGGCGTCCCGGGCGCGGGCTCGCACCAGATCGCCATGACCGACGGCGTCTTCGCCGAATGCGACAACAAGGCGACCGTCACCGCCTTCTCCGCCGTCAAGCCCTCCTGAGGCGGGGCGCGGGGTGGTGCCCCGGCGGGCTCACGCCGATACTTCACGGGCAGCCCGGTCTGACCATGGAGGAGAAGCGATGAGGCTCGACAGGATGCTCCGCACCGTCTTACGGGGACCCCGCGCGGGCTTCGTGGCCGCGGCCGTACTGGCCGCGGCCACGAGCGCTGCGGCGTCGGGGCCCGCGTACGCGGCGGCGCGGTGCGGGGCCGTCGCGCCGGCGGCGGCGCCGGCGCAGGTCGCCCAGCTCCCGGACTGGGTCGAGTCGATCGCCGTCGACGGGCGGGGCCGGATGTTCGCCACCGCCTACTTCAGCGGCCGGGTCTACCGGATCGACGCGCCGGGCAGCACCCCGGTGGCCCTGACCGGGAACATCGGGGCCAACGGCGGGATCGTCGTCCGCGATGACGGGCAGCTCCTCGTCGGCACGGGCAACGACCTCGCGCACTCGCTGACCGGCGACCTCTTCCCGGTCTCGCGGCTGCTGCGGGTGGACCCGGATTCCGGTGCGGTCAGTACGTACGCCTCCGGCCTCGGCGGGATCGACGGGGTCGCCCTCGCGCCCGACGGAACCGTGTACACCACGACCCTGGGCGGCCGGAACATCGGCCGGGTCACCCCGGACGGCCAGGTGGACCCGGCCTGGGCCCGCGTCCCGCAGCCCAACGGGATCGCCGTGTCCCCGGACGGGAGCGAGGTCTACGTCGTGCAGACCACCGTGGCCCCCGGGCTGTACCGGATCCCCGTCGGCGATCCGGCGCACCCCCGGCTGTGGGTCTCCGCCGACGCCTCGGACGCCCTGGCCCTGCCGGACGGGCTGACCCTCGACGGCAGGGGCCGGCCGCTGATCGCCACGCACGCGGCGGGGGAGATCTGGCGGGTCGAGGACGGGCGGCTGTGCTCCGTGGAGTCGGGGCTCCACCTCTCCACCCAGATCACCTACGGGCACGGCGAGGGGGGCTTCCCGGCGGGCCGGCTCTACCGGGCGGGCGTGGACGGGAAGGTCTACGAGGTGCCGGGCGGCGCCGAGCCCGGTCACTGAGCCGGCCGCCGATCCGGCCCGGCCCCAAGGCGCGGCCCCGCGCGGGGGCCGCGTCAGGTCCAGGGGAGGGTGCGCCAGGGGCTGGCGGGGTCCGTGGCCAGGACGCGGTGGGTCCCGAGGGCGGTCTCGTACCACTCCCCGAACTCCTCCTCGTCGAAGTGGAGGCAGCGGCCGAGCACGTAGGCGGCCGAGAAGTCCTCCCACGAGCGGTAGTTGACCTGGACCAGGCGGCCCGCGCGGACCACCGCCGCCTCCGCCTCCTGGAGGGAGCACAGGCGGGTGGCGAGGCCCCAGCGGGCCATGGCGGAGGCCCGGCCGTAGTCCCACGCCTCGACGGAGCGGACGAACCCGCCGTCGGGGAGCAGGCCGTCGGCGCGGAAGCGCGCCTCGTAGCGGGCGATGCGGCCGATCAGCCGCTGTACGCCGGTGACCTGGCCCTCGGTCTCCGCCTCGGTGACGGTGCGGCCCCGGCTGACGCCGTCGGCCGTCAGCCGGGGCTCGGCGGCCGCCTCGGCGCGCCGGCGCACCACGTTGCCCGCGGCCTGGCGCCAGTGGTCGACGTCGACGGGGCCCGCGAAGTCCAGCGCCATGGAGCGGCGCAGTTGCAGGACGAACTCCCAGACGCCGCTGACCATGTCGGCGCGCAGCAGCCGCTCCTCGGTGTCCAGCCAGTCCTCCCGGGTGGTGACGCCCCACCAGCGCTCCAGCGCGCGCTTCTCGTCGAGGTAGCCGCAGCCGTGGTAGGCCATCGAGTTCCAGTAGCGGCCGTTGCGCACGTTGATGTGCGCGCCGGCCGCGAGGCCGAAGGCGACCTGGCCGCTGCGGGGGCCGCCGACCTCCAGGGTGTGGATGACGTCCTGGGCGAGTCCGGGCCGGTCCACCGGGGCGCAGTGGCGCTGCCACAGGGCGCGCCCCTCCGGTCCGGCCGGGAGCACGCCCTCGCACGGGCTGCCGGGGTTGACGACGAGGTAGGGCGGGTCGTCCGGGTTCCAGACCTCGGCGAACCAGCCCAGGTCATAGCAGTTGTAGACGGGGTCGGCGGCGGGCGGCGGCAGCATGCCGCCCGTGTAGACGGCCAGGCACATGGACCCGGTCTGCGGGTTCCAGTACGGGTGGAAGCGGGTGTTGCGCGGATTCGCGTCGACGTCCGCCCGCGACTGCATCATGTACAGGTCCGCGCGGGCGACGAGGTCGTAGTACGCGGGCCAGTCGCCGCGCGTCCTCGCCTCGTACAGCCCCCGCTCGACCGCGCTCGGTGCCTGCCAGCCCTGCGCCGGCGCCGTCGGACCGGGCGGGGCTCCTTGCTCGTGACCTGCTGTCAAACCCATGGGCCAACCCTAAACTCAGCCCGCCGGGCGGGGGTCGACGGGGGTGAGGACGCCGAGCCGGTCCTCCACCGCCTGGGCCGCGTCCAGGCACAGGTCCTCCCGGAAGGCCCGTCCGACGATCTGCGCCCCGCCCGGCAGCCCGCCGTACAGGCCGGTCGGCACGGCCACGGCGGGCACGCCCACGAAGCTGGTGGCCGCGCACAGCCGCATGGCCGCCGCGACGCGGTCCCGGCCGGCGCGGTCGCGGGACTCCAGCCCCGGCTCGACGGGCGGTTCGGTGAAGGAAGGGCCGAGCAACAGCGGGTACCCGTCGAGGAATTCGGCCCACGAGCGGCGGATGTTCAGCCAGGTGCCCATCAGCCGGACGAGCTCGTCGGCGGTGGCGGGCGGGGTCTTCTCCATCGCCATCTGGATGTAGCGGTCCCCGCCCTCGCCCAGGAGCGTGCGCACCATCGGCCAGCTCGGGGCGAATTCGGTCATGGTGATCCGGTCGTACGCCTCCAGCGTCTCGTCCAGCCGGGGCACGTCCGCCACCTCGCGCACGTCGTAGCCGGCGTCGCGGAGGGCGTCGGCCGCGTCGGCGACGGCCGCCCGGACCGCCGGGTGGACGCCGTGCCCGCCGGGGTCCGCCACCACCGCGACCTTCACGGGGCCGGGGAGCGGGGGCCCGTACACGGGGACGGGTACGGACCGGGGGTCGCGCGGATCGGCGCCGGCCAGCGCCTCGTACGCGAGCCGCAGGTCGGCCACGCGGCGGGCCAGGGGGCCGTCGGTGACCAGCGACTGGGACGCCGGCCCGGGGTCGTCGGGGCCGAGGACGCGGTGGTCGGCGGGGAAGCGTCCGGTGGTGGGCTTGAGCCCGGCCACACCGCAGAACTGGGCGGGGATCCGGATGGAGCCGCCGGAGTCGTTGCCGAGGCCGAGCGCCGCCATGCCGGTGGCGACGGCGGCCGCGTCGCCCCCGCTGGTGCCGCCGGGGGTGCGTGCGGGGTCCCACGGGTTGGCGGTGTCGCCGAAGAGTTCGCTGCGCGTGTGCATCCCGGCGAGGACCAGGGTGGGCATGTTGGAGTGCCCGATCGGTACGGCGCCCGCGGCGCGCAGCCGGGCCACCGGGGGCGCGTCGGCGGGCGCCGTGAGCCGGCGGAAGCGCTCGACGCCGAAGGTGGTCGGTACGCCTTCGACGGGGGTGGTCTCCTTGACCGTGAACGGCACGCCCGCCAGCGGGCCGAGCGGCTCGCCGGCGGCCCGGCGGCGGTCCGTTCCGGCGGCCGCTTCGAGCGCCCGGTCCGCCATCAGCTGGGTCACCGCGTTCACCGCCGGGTTGACCTCGTCGATCCGCTCCAGGTGGCTCTGGACGAGTTCCACCGCCGACACCTCGCCGCCGCGTACGGCGCGCGCCTGTTCGGCGGCCGGCCACCGCCAGAGGGCTTCCTGTGTGTCCCGCATGTCCGTACTCCCCTGCTCGTTCCTGATCTGATGCGCTTGCATCGGAACCATAGCCGAGGAACCGATGCGATCGCATCGAATAGAATGGGCCGCGCGCGCGGGTCCGTACGAAGGCCCGTGCGGCGGGCGGCCGGAGCGGGCCGGAACAGGAAGGCGGGTACGCATGCCCAGGCAGGTGGACCACGAGGGGCGGCGCCGTCTCATCGCCGAGGCCGTCTGCCGCCTCGCCGACGAACGCGGGCTGGAGGGCGTCACGCTGCGCGATGTCGCGGCCCGCGCGCAGGTGTCGATGGGCGCCGTGCAGCGGTGCTTCGGCACCAAGGAGGAGATGCTGCTCTTCGCCCTCGGGTACGTCGGCGAGGCCATCGGCGAACGCGTGCGGGCCCGGCTGGTCCGCAGCCCCGCCCAGTCGGCCGCGTCCGCCCTGGGCCACGCCGCCACCGAGGTCGCCCTGCTGCGCGAGGAACACCGGGCCGAGGCCCGGGTCTGGCTCGCCTTCGTCGCGCAGGCCGCCGTGAGCGCGCCGCTGGCCGAGACGCTGAGGGCGAACTACGCGGCCCTGCAGGCGGCGTTCGCCCACCTCATCGCGGAGGCCGGCGAGGGTGCGGACGGGCCGGCGCGCCTCGATCCGCAGCGGGAGGCCCGCGCCGTCCTGGCCCTGGCGGACGGCCTCACCACGCACGTCCTGATCGGGCACCTCGGCCCGCGGGAGGCCGAGGAGGTGCTCCACGCCCACCTGCGCGGCCTGTGGGAGGGGCCGGCCGACGGCCGGTGAGGCCGCCGCCGCGGGCCTGTGAAAGAGTGCCGACGGAGCGCGATCGACAGGACGGAAGGACTCCCCCACCATGCACACTGCCGACCGGATCGACCACGGGGCGGCGGTCGCGGCGGAGACCGCCCGCTTCGCGGCCCTGCTCGCGGACGCCGACCTGACGGTCCCCGTACCCACCTGCCCCGGCTGGACGCTGGCCGACCTGGTCCGGCACGCCGGCGGCGTGCACCGCTGGTTCTCGGTGCTGCTGCGGCAGCGGATCCAGCAGCCCCCGGCCGCCCGCGACGTGGACCTGCGACTGCCCGAGCGGCAGGACGGTTACGCCGAATGGCTGAGGGCCGGCGCCGCCGAGGCGGCCGAGGTGTTCGCCGGTACCGACCTGGACGCCCCGATGTGGGTGTGGGGCGCGGACGGGCACGCCCGGTTCTGGGTCCGCCGGATGCTGTTCGAGACGCTGGTGCACCGCGTCGACGCCGAGCGGGCGCTCGGGCTGGCCTCGGTCGTCGGCCTCGGGCTCGCGCGGGACGGCGTGGACGAATTCCTGGCCAACCTGCCCTTCGCCGCGCTGTTCGCGCCGAAGGTGGCGAACCTGCGCGGATCCGGCGAGGCCGTCCGGTTCCGCTGCACCGACACGGACGGGACCTGGCTGGTCCGGCTGCGGCCCGACGGTTTCGGCCTCGACGCGGACACGGTCCCGGCCCCCGCCGAGGCGGAGGTCCGGGCGGGGGCCGCGGACCTCCTGCTCCTGCTCTACGGCCGGCTGGACCGTACGGCGCCGGGCGTCGAGACCACCGGGGACGGGGAACTGCTCGACCGCTGGTTCGCCAACTCGGCGTTCTGACGGGCGGCGGCCGCGCGAAACGGGAAGTGCGGATCCCCGGCGGCTGTGTCAGCGTGGGGAAGGCACATGCCCCGCCGAAGGGATCCTCACGTGGCGTCTCCTGGTGACCCGCCGTCCGCCGCCGCCCTCGCGGCGCAGGCCCCTCCCCCCGCGGAACGGCCCCTCGGGCAGGCGCCGACCGAGCTGTGGGCGCTGGGTCTGGTGATGGCCGCGGCGCCGTGTTCGGCCCGCGAGGCGAAGCAGATCCTGCTGGCGGCGGCCGACCGGGCCCGGATCACCGCGGCGCAGGCCGCGGAGGCGATGGTGGCCGGGTCGCTGGGCCTGCCGGTGCCGGGGCGGGTGCAACGGGCCCTGCACAGGGCGGTGCAGGCGGCCCGCACCCCGCTGCCGCCGGGCGCCTTCCGGGGCGTCGGGATCCTGCCGAGCCGCCTGCGGACCGAGGAGGTCCTGTCACGTCTGCGCGGCTGCCAGGCCCGCCTCGCGGCCGCCCCCACGGACCCGGGCACGCTGCGGGCCATGGACGACGTGGCCTACACCCTGTGCGTCCTGATGGGCCGTCCCACCACCCACGAAGCCGTCCTGGCGGCCGAACGGCACCTCCGCGCCCCGGAGTAGGGCGCCCCGCCGGGTCCGGATCCGGTCCGCCGGGCACGCACCGGCCGGACCGGATCCGGAGCACCGGTCACCAGCGGACGGGGAGTTCCCGTACGCCTCGGATCAGCATGCCGGGCACCCAGGACAGCTTGGCCCCGTCGGCGTCGCTCCTGAGGTCCGGGAAGCGCTCCAGCAGGGAGCGGAGCGCGATGCGGCCCTCCATCCGGGCCAGCGGCGCGCCGAGGCAGTAGTGGAGCCCGTGGCCGAAGGCGATGTGGCCGCGCGCGTCACGGCGGATGTCGAAGCGGTCCGGGTCCTCGAAGCGCGCCGGGTCGCGGTCCGCGTCGGCCATGGCGATCAGGACGGCGGAGCCCTTGGGGATCACCACACCGCCCATCTCCACGTCCTCCAGGGCGAGTCGCTCGGTCGAGGTCTCCACCGGCCCGTCGTAGCGGAGCATCTCCTCGATGGCGCCCTCCAGCAGGCCGAGGTCCGCACGCAGGTCGGCGAGCTGCTCGGGGTGGGCGAACAGCGCGCGCATCCCGTTGCCGATCATGTTGACGGTGGTCTCGTGCCCGGCGATGAGCAGCAGGACGGACATGCCGATCAGCTCGGACGGCGAGAGCCGGTCGCCGCCCTCGTCGACGGCGTGGATCATCGCGCTGAGCAGGTCGTCGCCCGGTTCGGCACGCTTGGCGTCGATGAGCTCGGTCAAGTACCGGGTCATCCCCTCGTACGCGGCGGCCTCGGCCTCCGCGCTGGTACGGGCGACCGTCTCGTTGGACCAGCCACGGAAGGCCTCGCGGTCCAGCTCGGGCACGCCGAGCAGCTCGCAGATGACGGTCATCGGCAGCGGGAAGGCGAAGGCCTCCAGGAGGTCGGCCCGACGCCCCTCGTTCCCCTCCATGGCATCGAGCAGTTCGTCGGTGATCTGCTGGATGCGGGGGGCCAGCGCCTCGATCCGGCGCGGGGTGAACGCCTTGGCCACCAGGCGGCGCAGCCGGGTGTGGTCCGGCGGGTCGGCCATCAGCATGTGGGCGAGCGCGGGGTGGTCCTGTTCGACGTTGATGATCTGGCCGACGTCACCGGACCGGTGCCAGTCGCGGCTCAGCCGCGGGTCGGTGAAGGCCGCACGACAGGCGTCGTGGCCGACGACGAGCCACATGTGCTCGTCGTCGGGCGTCAGCACGTGGTGGACGGGCCCGCGCTCCCGCAGCGCCGCGTAGACCGGGTACGGGTCCCGTATGAAGTCCGGGCTGAGTTCCAGCAGATCGACGACGGCAGGCTGAAGTGCCATTCCATTCCCCCTGGGTCAAATGCGCCGCGGCGCCCCCGGCGCCGCGTGTTAACCCCAGAGTAGTCGCGGTGTCACCGCGGGCGGAGACCGGCCTCCCCGGCTCCGGTTCGACCGCCGACCGAGGCATTGCGGCGCCGTAAGTGGGAAGACGCCCAACGGAGATCGGAGAAGCCATGATCATTCTGGGTGTCATTCTGCTGATCGTCGGCTATGTCGCCGGCATCGCCATCCTGTGGACCCTCGGCATCATCCTGGTCCTCGTCGGGCTCGTCCTGTGGATCCTGGGATCCGTCGGGCACGCCATCGGGGGACGAAAGCATTACTGGTAGGGGTGCCGGGCCCGGCGCCGTCCGGCGCCGGACGGCCGTGCGGGCCGGAGGGTCCACCCCTCCGGCCCGTACGCCGACGCCCGGTCAGGCCCCGGCGCCGCGGTCCTCGGGCAGTCCCGTGCCGCCCATGCGCGTGAGCAGGGCGCTGAGGGTCTCGACCTCGGCCGGGGCCCATTCGGGTGCCGCGAAGACCTCGGCGGCGACCTGGCCGGCGGCCTTGAGGCACTCCGCCAGCCGTTCGCGGCCGGCGTCCGTCAGGGCCGCGTAGGCGACGCGGGCGTCGCGGGCGTCGGCCTCGCGCACCACCAGCCCGATCCGCTCCAGCGGGCCCAGCCCCCGGGTAACGCCGGAAGCCGTCAGCCCCAGCGCCCCGGCGAGGTCGACGCGCCGCATCCGGCCGCCTTCCGCCCGCCCGAGGTGGAGCAGGACCATGAAGTCGGCCAGGCTGACTCCGTACAGCGACCCCAGGCGGGAGTCGAACCGTCGCACCAGGGCCGTCTGGGCCTTCACCAGGCGCAGGGACACATCCAGCGCATCATTCATTGCTACCTCCTTGACTACTCAAGCATCTGCGAAAAAGCTTGAGCAGTCAAGGAGCTGTCGAGCATCTCACTCCGGGCCCGCAGCCGGTGGCGTATCGTCCTCCCGTTCCCGAAACCGGAGGCACCGACCATGGGGCTCGTAGGGCTGCTCCTGCTGAACGGCTTCGCCCTGGCCGCGTTCGCCTTCGGCCGCCTGGCCGTCCGGCTGGTGCGCCGCGCGCCCGTGTGGGCGTACGCCGCCGCCCCGCCGCTGGCGGTCGTCGCCGCCGGCTGGGCGCTGGGATGGCTGATGTGGCCCTCGTACGCGGCGGCCCCGGCGGTGCTGCTGTGGTGGCTGGGCGGGCTGACCGGCGCCGTCACCTGGTGGACCTGCCAGGCCCGCACCCACCGGCGCAGGCACTGAGCCGGGACCCCGGGGCCGCCGGACACCCGCCGGCCCCCGCTCCCTAGGCTGGGCCCGTGACGACGGACGCGGAGACGGTTACGGGCGGCGGGCGGCTGCTGTACGGGTGCATGGGGCTGGGCGGGAGCTGGGATCCCGGCCCTTACGGCCCCCGGGACGTCGACGCAGCCGAGGAGGCCGTACGCGCCGCCCTCGACATCGGGATCACCGTCTTCGACCACGCCGACATCTACCGGCACGGCAAGGCCGAGGCGGTCTTCGGCGAGGTGCTGGCCCGGACGCCCGGACTCCGGGAGCGCATCACCCTCCAGACCAAGTGCGGCATCCGCCTGCCCGGCCGGGACGGCGGCCCCGGCATGTACGACCTGCGCGGCCCGAGCATCGTCCGGCGGGTCGAGGAGAGCCTCGAACGGCTGCGGACCGAGGTCATCGACGTGCTCCTGCTGCACCGCCCCGACCCCCTCGCCGACCCCGACGCGATCGCGTCCGCCCTGATGTCCCTGCACGGCCGGGGACTGGTGCGCGCCTTCGGGGTCTCCAACACGGGCGCCGCCCAGATCGCCCGCCTCCAGGCGCGCCTGGACGTACCGCTGGTCGCCAACCAGCTGGAGATGAGCCTGCACAGCCGCGCCTGGGTGGAGTCCGGGGTACTGCTCAACACCCCCGAGGGCGCCGGACACGGCTTCCCCTCCGGGACGCTGGAGCACTGCCTCGACCACGGCATCCGGCTCCAGGCCTGGGGCGCGCTCGCCCAGGGCCGGTTCACGGGACGGCAGCGCACACCGGCCGAGCACGCCACCGCCGCCCTGCTCGAAGAACTGGCGCGGAAGAAGGGCACCACCCCGGAGTCGGTGCTGCTGTGGTGGCTGACGCGGCACCCGGCGGGCATCGCGCCGGTGATCGGCACGGCGCGCCCCGACCGGATCCGCGCCTGCCGCGACGCGGCACTCGGCCCGCCGGACCTCACGCACGAGGAGTGGTACGGGCTGTGGACCACCGCTCGGGGCGTACCGCTGCCCTGATCACTCGTCCCTCCGGCCGGGGGCGAGGTGGGCCACCACCTCGGCCAGGTCCTCGCACACCTCCTCGATCTTCAGACGGACGTTGTTCTGCTCGGTGACCATGGCCGACAGCAGCAGCCCCGTGAGGGCCGCCGCCCCGTTGAGCGCCTGGAGGTTGACCATGACCTCCAGCAGGCTGTGGCGGGCGAAGGGCCCGGCCTGGTCGATCGCCGCTCCCACGGCCACCACGGACACCAGCAGGGCGCAGGGTGCGCTGCCGGCCAGCTGGAAGCGCACGGCGGCCCAGATGAGCAGCGGGAAGACCAGGAAGAGCAGCGACAGGCTGCTGTGGGTGGCCACCGCCGTCACCACTCCCGCCGCCGCCATCAGCGCGAGCGCCTCGGCCACCCGGTAGGGGTCCCGGGGCGGCCGGGCCCCGCGCAGGACCAGCAGCAGCGGAGTCACCAGCAGCACCCCCATGGTGTCCCCCGCCCACCAGGCCGACCACACGCCCCAGAACTTCGCCGACGGCAGGTCTCCCGTGAGCAGCAGCGTCCCGGCGCCGCCGGTGGCGCTGATCAGCATCGGCAGCAGACCGCCCGCGAAGACCAGCGCGAGCCCGTCCCGCAGCCGGTCGAGCTCGGGCCGGAAGCCGACGCGGCGCAGCAGGGCGTACGCGCACAGCGGGGCCAGGGTGTTCCCCACGACGATGAGGAGGTCGACGGGGCGGAACGCGCTGATCCCCTCGATGGCGAGGTACGTGCCGAGGGCGATGCCCGGCCAGACCCGCGGTCCGAACCAGAGCAGGGCCGCGAGGGCGATGCCGGTGGGCGGCCACAGGGGTGTGACGACCGATCCCTCGACGACCACCTGCCG
The DNA here is from genome assembly GCF_055602105.1 of Streptomyces sp. NPDC037421. Classification (NCBI taxonomy): domain Bacteria; kingdom Bacillati; phylum Actinomycetota; class Actinomycetes; order Kitasatosporales; family Streptomycetaceae; genus Streptomyces; species Streptomyces sp. NPDC037421. Next base: position 348,504 of record NZ_JBVJWV010000003.1, on the reverse strand, counting down.
CAGCAGGCCGAGGCGGCCGCTCAGGTAGTAGGCGGCGGCGACCCCGAGGATCCGCAGGAGCGCCTCGGACGGACCTCGCCATTGCACGGTGCGCACCACAGCATCAGACAACAGCCCGGCCGCCGGGGCGGGGCGTGACACGCCCGGCGGGGTTCAGGGGCCCGCCGCGTCGTGGCTGAGGACGAGCACCGCGGCGTCGTCGGCGTGGCCGGTGGAGTCGGCCACCTTCATCACCTCGGCCGCCAGTTCGTCGGGGTCGCCGCCCGCCGCCTCCCTGACGATCCGCAGCACCCGCTCCAGGCCCACCTCTATCGGGAACGCCGGGCCCTCGACGACACCGTCGGTCAGCAGGACGATCGAGCCCGCCTCCGTCAGCCGGCGCCGGGTGACCGAGTACCGTGCCCCGGGGACCGTGCCCAGGGGCGGACCGCCCGCGTCCTCGGCGACGCCGTACCGGCCGGCGGCGGTGGCCCAGACGGTCGGCACGTGGCCGGCCCGGGCGCTGGCGAGGTCGCCGGTGCGCGGGTCGTAGCGGAGCAGGGTGCACGTGGCGAACAGCTCGCTGTCGAGGGAGAGCAGTACGTCGTTGGCCCGGCCGAGCACCTCGCCGGGGTCGGTGACGACGGCCCCCACGGCGCGCAGGCAGACCCTGACCTGCCCCATGAAGGCGGCGGCGGCCACGTCGTGCCCCTGCACGTCGCCGATGGAGAAGGCGAGGGCGTCCCCTGCCACCCGGAACCCGTCGTACCAGTCGCCGCCGATCTCCAGGCCGTGCTGGGCGGGCGCGTAACGGGCCGCCGTGCGCAGCCCCGGCAGGACGGGCAGGGAGGAGGGCAGCATCTCGCGCTGGAGGGCCTCGGCCAGCTCCACCCGGGCGTGCTGGAACCGCGCCCCTTCCCGTGCCTGGGCGCTGAGCCGGCCCAGCATGCTCAGCAGGTCGGCGCTGTCGGGCCGGTGCGGCTGGCGCCGGGGGGTCACGGACCCCTCCGGGGTATGTCCATGGTCTCCCTGCTCCCGCCGGGCGAAGATGCAGGCCAATCATATTTCGGCGCGGGGAGTTCCGCCCGCAGGGACGGGGAGTCCTGGGGCGGCCCGTTCTCGCTGGTCAGGGGCAGTGGGACGATGAGGGGAGCGGACCGGTACCCGGCCCTGACACCTGAGGAGGTGTGCCATGCGTGGACGAACCCTGTGCGTGGCCCTCACCGGATTCCTCGCCGTCCCGCTCTACGGCCCGGCCGCTGCGCGGGCCGAGGCCCTCCCGGCGGACGACCACAACATCACGTGCCCGAAGAGCTCCTACTACGAGTACAAGGACTGTGCCGATGCCAGCTTCTTCCTGAGGCCGGGGTACGGCATTTCCGTGCACACCACGCGGGGTGGGGAGGACCTCGTGAGCGCCACCTTCGCGCTCTTCGAGGCGGACCCCCCGCACCACCTCCTGGTCGAGCGTGAGTACGTCGAGGCCACGCCCTGGAAGCACCTGTGGACGAACAGGGGGGACCAGGTCGAGTTCGTCGACGTGAAGGCCATGCCGAGCTTCGCCGCGGACCACGACAAGACGATCAGCGCCGTTGTCCGTGTCGTTCCCGTGGACGGCAAGCCGCCCGGCTCCGCCAAGCCCTCGGACCTGAAGCTGCGGCAGCCCGTCAAGACGGTGAAGCAGAACGGCCGTGTGGTGGTGCCCGTCCGGGACCTCGCCTCCGGCACCGGTGATCTGAGGATCGGCAAGCTGGGCACGCCCAAGCACGGCCTGGTGTCCGCCGAGAAGGGACGCAAGGAGCTGGTCTACAAGCCGTTCAAGAACTTCAAGGGCGTGGAGAAGCTCCAGTACAGCGTGAACCTGTACAACCCGCAGGACCGCGGAAAGTGGGTCACGGCCACCGGGGTCATCACCTTCAACGTGGTGAGGTGACCCCGCCGGACACCCCCTAGCGGAGCACGAGGGCGCCGGGGGCCCGGCCCTCGAAGACGTCCACCAGCCAGTCGAAGACCGTCGGGCCGCGGCCGTCCCGTGCCGCGGCCAGCTCCTGGGCGACCCGCTCCCGGTTCGTGGGGTGGCAGCGGAGCAGCCGGTCCTCCAGGACGCGGGCGGTCTCCGCGTGTCCCAGGGCCTGCCGGGACCGCCCGTGTTCGTGCCACTCCACCGTGAAGGAACCGTCCTCCGGTGTGCCGAAGCCGCCGCGCAGGCAGTCGTTGAGGGCGTCGAGGTTCTTCCCGAAGTAGCCGCCGGGGCCGTTGACGGCCTCCCCCATCACCCGCCAGAAGTCGTCCAGGGTGAGGATCCGTTTGCCGTCCAGCACGTAGGTCGTCGCCACCCGTCGATCCTACGGGGCGTCAACACGCCCTGCCCTCCCGCACAGTGACGTCACCTCGGCGGGAACCGTGATGACCGGCTTTGCGTGATCTTGCGTAAGCTCTTGATCGACTCGGACCGGCGGCCCGCCCCTCTCACCGTTCGGCAGGCGGCCCGTCCTGGTCCCGGGAACCGCACCGACCGAGTAAGAGGAACAACGTGCCCCTGCCCTTGAACCGCCGCCTGGCCGTCAGCGCCGCACTGCTGGCCACGGTCGCCGCCGTGGTGCCCGCCACCGCCGCCCAGGCCGCGCCGGCCGCCTTCCCGCAGGCCGCCGGGACGGCCGCCGCGGCCACCCTGCCGGAGCCCGATCTGGAGGCCGTGGCCCAGGCGTTGCGCAACACGGCCGCCGCCGGGGCCCCCGGCGCGCTGGCCCGCATCGGCGACGGGAAGAACACCCTGGTCGAGAAGGTGGGGGTGCGCGACAAGGGCACGGGCCAGGCCATGGACCCCCAGGCCCGCTTCCGGATCGGCAGTGTCACCAAGACGTTCTCGACGGTCGTGCTGCTCCAGCTCGTGGACGAGAAGAAGATCGAGCTGGACCAGCCGGTCAACCGCTACCTGCCCGGGCTGCTGCCCGACGACCGGATCACCGTGCGGCACCTGCTGAACCACCGCAGCGGGCTGGCGGACTACACGAACGCCATGTTCGACAAGACCGTTCCCGGCTTCGAGGCCGTACGGAACAAGGTGTTCGGCTACGACGAGCTGGTGAAGCTCTCCCTGGCCGAGCCGCGTACGACGGAGCCGGGTGTCGCGTACAAGTACTCGAACACCAACTTCGTGGTCGTCGGCATGCTCATCGAGAAGGCCACGGGCCGGCCGGTGGCCAAGGAGTACGAGCGCCGCATCATCAAGCCGCTGAAGCTGCGCAACACCTCGTACGTGCACCCCGACGCGCGGATCAAGGGACTGCACACGCACGGCTACCTCACCCCGGACGAGGCCGGCGCCCCGCTGGTCGACTCCACCGAGCAGACGGTGTCGTGGGCCCAGTCGGCCGGCGCGGTGATCTCCAACCCGGCGGACCTCGGCACCTTCATGTCCGCGCTGGTGAGCGGGAAGCTGGTGGCGCCCGCCCAGCTGGACCAGATGCTGACGATGACGCCCACCGACGCGACCAACACCCGCTTCTACGGGCTGGGCCTGCGCCGCTACGACCTGTCCTGCGGTACGTCGGTCTACGGGCACACGGGGACCGTGCAGGGCTTCTACACCTACGCCTTCGCCACCCGCGACGGCTCCCGCACCCTCACGGCCATGGCGAACACCTCGAACCAGGGCGCGGCGAACACCGCCCTGGGCGGCACCCTCGAAGGTGCCTTCTGCGGCAAGAAGCCGGTGAAGGCGAGCGCCCGCGGCTTCGCGGCGGCCCCGGCCGACGTGGACCTGCCGGAGCGCAACGCCCGATGAGGGCGGGCCGCCGCGGGCTCCGGCCCGCGGCGGCCGTCCGGCACCGGCCCGCTAGGGGGTGTCCGGCACCGGCTCGCTAGGCTCGGGCCGCGAACGACCGTCACGTCCAGGGGGTTTCCACCGATATGACCATCCACCGCCCCGGCCTGCCCGGGGACCTGCCGCCCGCCGAGGTGCTGTGGTCGCACTGGGCCCTGATCGCGGTGCTGGAGGCCACCACCGAGGCGGAGGGCCGCGGCGTCCACCGCACCGGGCACTGGATCGACGAGCAGGGGCTCCACCTCGACGACTGCGGCTGCACCTGGTGGACCTTCGCCCCGATGGGAGCGGGCCGGTACGCGCTCTACGGCGAGGACGAGTCGAGCGCCGTCAAATGGCACGAGCCGGCCGTGGACATGCTGGCGGGCGCCCCGGACTGGCTTCCGCACGAGGCCCTGCGCGACCTGGTCGGCAGCTGGGAGCTCGGCTGCGTCTACTGGTCCGAGGGCGGCTCCTGGGCCCGGGCTTCCTACCCGGAGGATCTGGACGACGACGGCCTGGACTGCGGGATGAGCCGTTTCACGGAGCGCCCAAAGCTCCTGGGCCTGCTCGACGGGGTCTGGGACGGCTGCCGCTGCGCCCCGGCCGCCGACCGCATGGAGACCGCGGCGGGGATGCTGGACGCCGCGGTGCGCCGCGAGCTCGCTCCCGGGGCGCTGGAGGAACTGACCGCCGGCTGTTCCTGCGGCCGCTGGGACCTGCCCGCCATGCTGCGCGCGCTGGACCTCTCCGGGCTCTCCCGTCAGAGCGTGATCCAGTAGCGGCGCTTGGGGCCGACCAGGGTCTCCCGTACGTCTTCCAGGACGCCGCCGCCCCGCTCGATGGTGCGGGCGGAGGCCTCGTTGCCGGGGTCGCAGGTGAGCAGGACCCGGTCCATGCCGAGCAGCCGCGCCTCGTGCAGGGCCTCGCCCAGGGCCCAGGTGGCCAGGCCGCGCCCGCGTGCCGAGGGGCGGACGCTGTAGCCGATGTGGCCGCCCGCGTCGAGCAGGAAGGCGTTCAGGTAGTGGCGCAGGTCGATGGCGCCGAGGTAGGTGTCGCCCTCGGTGATCCACCAGTGGGTGGCGTGGACCCGGCCCTGCTCGACGGGTGCCGTGCGGTCGGCCTGGCGGCGCAGCCTGTCGGTCCAGTCGGCGAAGCCCTGCGGGGTCGTGATGTCGTCGGCGGAGCCGAGCCCGGCGCCGTCCATGTGGGCGTCGGGTCCCCATTCCTCCTGCGCGGAGAGCCAGGAGGAATGCAGGCGGGGAGTGGGGGCGACCAGTTCGGGCATGCTCCGGACCGTAACAGTCGGATGATCCGACCCCGCAATCCGGCTCCGCCCGGCCGGGAGGCCCCGGCCGCGGGGCCCGGGCCCGTCAGCGGACCGGAGCGGATCCCGCCCACCGGCTGATGCCGAAGCCCTCTCCCTCCCGGCGGACCTCGACGGCGCCCCCTCCGCCGAAGTGGGCGGGCACCACCAGCTCCCGCAGCTCCGCGGCCCGGCCGAGGACCTGCCGGCGCGTGGCCGCGGCCTGCCGGGGGTCCGCGCAGAAGCAGCTGTTGCAGGAGGGGGCGAGGATCTGGACCGGGCTGTGGACGAGGTCGCCGACGAAGACGGCCCGGTCGGTGCCGGAGGCCAGCCGCAGCACCGACGAGCCGGGGGTGTGGCCCGGGGCGGCCTCCAGGGTGAGGTGCTCGTCGATGCGGTGGGAACCCTCCCAGAGCACGGCCCGTCCGGCCCGGTGCACGGGCGCGACGCTGTCCTCGTAGATCAGCCGGTCGTCCTCCCGCGCCCCCTTGGCGTACCCGCCGCGCGGGCCGAAGTGGTGGTCGTCGGCGGCCGGGATGAGGTAGCGGGCGTTGGGGAAGGCGGGTATCCACTCCCCGGCGGCATCGACGGTGTTCCAGCCGACGTGGTCGGCGTGCAGGTGCGTGTTGACGACGTAGTCGACGTCCCGCGGGTCGACGCCGGCCCGGGCCATGGCTCCGAGGAAGTCTCCCTCCCGCCGGTGGAACAGCGGGGCGCCGGGGCGCTCGCGCCCGTTGCCCACGCCGGTGTCGACCACGACGGTGGTGCCGCCGCTGCGCAGCACCCAGGTCTGCAGGGCCATCACCGCCCGGCCGTCCTCCGCCCGCATGTGGTCGGGGGCCAGCCAGTGCTCGTTGTCCTTCCACATCCGCTCCCCCGCCTGGGGGACCAGGTCCGTCACGGGGCCGAAGGGCCCCTGCCACTCGATCACCCGGATGACCTCGACGTCGCCGAGCACCATGCTGTTCCCGTTCGCGTTCTCCATGATCATCACTGTACGAAGACCCCGGTGAGCGGCTCAATGCTCCGGACGCTCTTCGGAATACGCGAGCGGCTCACCCCGAGCCCCCCGGATAGGCTGGCGCGGTGGATGTGGTGAGCGACGCGATCTCGGCCGTACGGGTCGGCAGGCCCTCGTCCGACCGGATGCGGGTGGACGGCAGCTGGTGCGCGCGGTTCGCCCCGTACGACGGCGCCGGCTTCCACGTCGTCCTGGAGGGCGCCTGCTGGCTGCTGCCCGACGGCGGCCCGCCCGTGTCGCTGGGCGCGGGTGACGCGGTGCTGCTTCCGCACGGTACGGGCCACGTGATCGCCGACGCCCCCGCCGACGCGCGGGCCGTGGCGCGGGCGGTGCCGTTCGAGTCGGTCAGGGCGGCGTGGCAGCGGTCCGGGCCGCGGGGCGGCGGCGCCGGCACGGTGGAGATGCTGTGCGGCAAGTACCGGCTCGACCGCAGCCGGGCGCATCCGCTGATGGCGGAGCTGCCGCCGGTGGTCCACCTGCCGAACCGGGTGGGCAGCCACCCCGAGCTGCGCTCCGCGATCGATCTGCTGGGCCGCGAGCTGGGCGGGCAGCGGCCGGGGGCCGGTGTCGCGGTGCCCAGCCTGCTCGACCTGCTCCTCGTCTACATGATCCGCTCCTGGCTGACGGCGGAGGGCACTGCGGGCAGCTGGCCGGCCGTGCTGGGGGACCCGGTGGCGGCCGCCGCGCTGCGGGCGCTGCACGCCGACCCGGCCGCCCCGTGGACCAACGAGCGGCTGGCAGCCGAGGCGGGCGTGTCCCGCCCCACGCTGGCGCGGCGGTTCACGGCCCTGGTGGGGCGGCCTCCGATGGCGTACCTCACCTGGTGGCGGCTGAACCTCGCCGCCGCCCTCCTGCGCAGCACCGAGGATCCGCTGGCCGCGGTGGCGCGCCGGGTCGGCTACGGCACGCCGTACGCCCTGTCGCACGCCTTCAGCCGCGAGTTCGGTACGACTCCGGGCCGGTACCGGGCCCGCGAGGCGGGCGGCGCGGCGCCCGCCGGATAGCGGGCGGCCCCCGGGGAGGACCGGCCGGAATCCACCCCTACACTTTGTCCTTCGTTTACCCATGCCCTCCGAACCGCGCAGGAGCCCACGCATGCCCCACCTCATACGCCGCCCCGTCCGGGCAGCGGTCCTGGCCGCCGCCTCCTTGCTGGCGGTCCCCGCCCTGGCGGCCTGCGGCAGCGACGCGAAGGCTCCGGCGCAGGCGAAGCCCTCGGGGTCGGCCACCGCCACGGCGCCCGCCCCGCTGCCCGCGCTGCCCGCCGCCCTGACCGGGCAGAAGCCCCAGTGGCGGAGCTGCCCGGCGCCGTCGGCGGCCCAGGGCGGCGGCAAGGCCCCGGGCGCGGCCTGGGAGTGCGCAAGCATGAAGGCACCGCTCGACTACGCCAAGCCGGCCGGCGAGACGATCGACGTGGCCCTGATCCGCAAGAAGGCCACCGACGCCGGCAAGCGCCTCGGCTCCCTGGTCTACAACTTCGGCGGCCCCGGGGCCTCCGGCGTCCAGACGCTCCCGCAGGCGGCGGACGAGTACAAGAAGCTCGGCGCGGTCTACGACCTGGTCAGCTTCGACCCGCGCGGCGTGGGCAACAGCGCCCCGGTCCTCTGCCTGGACGACAAGACGCTCGACGAGGACCCCGGCTCCGGCAACACCCTCGACGACATCAAGAAGTTCACCGACGCCTGCAAGCAGAAGTCCGCGAGGCTGCTCCCCCACGTCGGGACGGCCGACACGGCCCGCGACATGGACCTGATGCGCCAGGTCCTCGGCGACCAGAAGCTGAACTACTTCGGCATCTCGTACGGCACCCAGCTGGGCGGCGTCTACGCCCACCTGTTCCCGAAGAACGTCGGCCGCACCGTGTTCGACGCCGTCGTCGACCCCACCGCCGACGAGGCCCAGGTCAGCCTCGGCCAGGCCAAGGGCTTCCAGCTGGCGCTGGAGCACGCCATGAAGTACTGCCGTGACAAGTACACCGCCAACTGTCCGACCGGCCCGAGCGACACCGAGGGCAACAAGCGGATCGTCGAGCTGCTGGAGAAGCTGAAGGCGAAGCCCGCCGCCACGGACAGCGGCCGCAAGCTGACCTCCGACCTCGCGCTCACCGGCATCGCCGCCAGCCTCTACGACAAGGAGGCCTGGGAGTACCTCGTCCAGGGGCTCGGCGAGCTGCGCCAGCTCGGCACGGGCAACCTCCTGCTGCTGCTCGCGGACTCCTACAGCGGGCGCGGCGAGGACGGGCGCTACAGCAACTCGAACGCGGCCCAGGCGGCGGTCAACTGCGTCGACACCAGCCGCCGGTACACCGTCGAGGAGAAGACGGCGCAGGAGCCCGCCTTCCGCGCGGCCTCCCCGGTGTTCGGGCCGGAGATGGTGGAGGGGCTGCTCGGCTGCTCGCAGTGGCCGGTCCGCGGTACCAGCGACAAGCCGCAGGTCTCCGCCGAGGGCGCGGCCCCGATCGTGGTGATCGGCAACACGGGCGACCCGGCCACCCCCGTCGAGGGTGCGAAGCGCATGGCGGACTCGCTCGGGCGGGGCGTCGGCGTCAACCTCACCGTGAAGGGTGAGGGGCACGGCTCCTACGGGAAGAACTCCTGCGCCACCAAGGCCGTCGACGCGTTCCTCGTCGACGGCACCGCTCCGGCGGACGGGACCCAGTGCTCGTGAGCGCCCATCTCCGCCCGTACCGACCTCTGTTCGGCTGCCGCCAGGCCGCCGCCTACACTTGTGCCGCCCGGCCCGCGGTGCCGGCTTCAGGGGAGTGAATCCTAAGTGAGCAGCACCAGCAGTGATGCGCCGATCTACGCCCAGCTCGTACGCGAGCGCGGCGACGTACCCGGTCAGGTCCGACGGGAGGCGGAGGAGATCCTGCGCCACCTGGCACAGGTGATGGCCTGGCGTCCTTCGTCGGCCGGCCTGCCGAACTGGCGCCCCCACCAGTAGGAGGTGCGGCCCGGGGTGCGCGAACCGCGCCCCGGGCCGGCCCGTAGTGGTGCCCGCCGCCACGGCGCGGCCACCGAGTGTGGCGGCGGCGCACATCGGCACGGGGTGGCGCACGTCCCTAACCTTCGGGGCATGACCAGCGAGATCAGCACCTCATCCGGTGGAACGGCGTCCGTCCTGGCGGGACGCGTGGCCCTGGTGACCGGCGGCGGCAGCGGCATCGGGCGGGCCTGCGCGGTGGCGCTCGCCGGCGCGGGGGCCTTCGTACACGTCGTGGACGTGGACGCGCGGGCCGCCGGGGCGGTGGCGGAGCTCGTCGGCGGGCGGGCCCACACCGCCGACCTCGCCGACCCGGACGCGATCGGCCGGCTGCCCGCCGAGGCCGACGTCCTCGTCAACAACGCCGGGCTGCAGCACGTGGCGGCCATCGAGGACTTCCCGCCCGAGCGGTTCGAACTGATCCAGAGGGTCATGGTCACCGCCCCGTTCCTGCTGCTGCGGCGGACCCTGCCGTACATGTACGGGCGCGGCTGGGGGCGGGTGGTCAACATCTCCAGCGTCCACGGGCTGCGGGCGAGCGCCTTCAAATCCGGGTACGTGACCGCCAAGCACGCGCTGGAGGGGCTCAGCAAGGTCACCGCCCTGGAGGGCGCCCCGCACGGGGTGACGAGCAACTGCGTGAGCCCCGGCTACGTGCGCACCCCGCTGGTGGAGCGGCAGATCGCCGCCCAGGCCGAGGCGCACGGCATCCCCGCCTCCCGGGTGGTCGCCGAGGTGCTGCTGCGGGGTTCCGCGATCAAGCGGCTGATCGAGCCCGAGGAGGTGGCGGCGGTCGCCCTGTGGCTCTGCGGCCCGCACACGGGCCATGTCACCGGCACCTCGGTGCCGATGGACGGGGGCTGGACCGCCGCCTGACGGGCCGGCTTCACCACCGGCGGGTGAGACGGGACGCGGCACGGCGCAGGATCCGCCGTGCCGCGTTCCGCGCGTGCCCGTCCGCTCCCTCAGGCGACCACGAGGGTCAGGGCGGCGGGCGGCCGGTCCGGCCGGGGCACGGAGATCCGGCTGGTGCCCGGGCGCACGGCCCGGATCTCCCAGTCCCGGTGGCCGGAGCGCGCCAGGTTCTCGACCGGGATCAGCAGCACGGATCCGCCGCTGAGGACCGGCTGCCGCTCTTCCCGCCCGGGCAGCCGCAGCAGGGCCGTCTCGCCGACGGCGAGCCGTCCGGTGAACCCGTCGTCCGCCGGGCCGAGCACCCGGCCGCGGGCCGGAGCGGGTGAGTCGGGGGTGGCGCCCGTGCCCGTCACGGGAGTTCCCGTCCGCGCGGCCTCCGGCCCGCCGCTCCCGCACCCGGTGAAGAGTGCGAGGGCGGCGAGGCAGGCCAGGCGGCGGTCAACCGCCGTCACGGACGTTGAACCGCTGCAGGGTGTCCACCTGCTTCTGCAGCTGGAGCCGGGTGGCCGCCGGGTTGTTGTAGACGGCCTCGGCCGCGGCGACGGCCGCCCCGAAGGCCGAGTCCGGAAGCCAGTCGCCGTCGGTGTCCACCCGGGTGGTCAGGTCGTACGACCCGTTGGCGAAGTTCAGCCAGGCCGCCAGCAGTTGCTGGGACAGCAGCTTCCTGGGCTCGGGCGAGCCGTTGGCGAGGACCGCGTACGCCTTGGTGCGGGTCAGCGGGCCGTGGACCGTGCTCATGAACGAGGCCACGTCCAGCAGGCACTGCTGCTGGGCCGGGGTGAAGTCGTCGGGTGCCCGGCCGTCGTACTGCTTCATCCAGTACGCCTGGTTGTGGGCCTGCCCGGTGTTGCCGGTGGTGATGACCGCGGCGGTGTCGGAGGCGCTGCCGCCGTCGTCGTCCCGGCTGGTGAGGGTGAGGGTGGACAGGCACGCGGCCGCGTACGCGTGCGACTTCTTCGCCGTCAGGGCGCGCGGCTGGACCGAGGGGCTCGGGTCCGGGTCGGTGGCCGGGGGGTTCACCAGGGAGACCGGGTCGTCCGAGGAGCCGTCTCCCCAGTTCCAGGTCAGGGTCAGGTCGTCGCTGCCGGGGTCGGCCGAGGAGCCGGTGACCTCGACCGGGACGCCGGCGTGGGCGACGTAGGCCTTCTGGCCGTTGTACGTGGTCTGGCCGTCGGGGGCGATGACGGCGGTCGGGGCGGTGTTGCCGATCACCACGTCGGTGACGGCGCAGCTGCGGGTGTCGTCGTCGATGCCGCACACCTCGATGCCGAAGGTGCCGTCGTCCCCGTACGTGTGCGGGGGCGTGAGGGTCAGCGTCGCGTCGGGGCGGGTGTTCTCCAGCGTGCCGTCCAGGGGCTGGGGACCGTTGCCGTCACCCCAGTCGACGGTGGCGGTGAGCGGGTCGAGCCGGCCCGGGTCGGTGATCTTCCCGGTCAGGGTGATCCGGGCGTTCTCGGCGGCCGGGGGGACGGCCTGGAGGACGACCGACGGTTCGACGTTCCTGACGGTGACCGTCGTGGAGCCGGTGCCGGTGTTGCCCGCGCCGTCGGTGACCTTCAGGCCGACGGTGAAGACCCCGTCGCGGCCGACCCGGCTGAAGGGGACGCTCACTCCGGTGGCGTCGTCGTACTTCCCGTCGCTGTCGAGGTCCCACGCGTACGCCGTCGGGGCGCCGGCCGACGGGGCGGTCCCCCTCGCCGAGGCGGAGGCGTCGAGCGTGACGTCGGTGCCCTCGTCCGTGGTGTACGGTCCGCCGGCGTCGGCGGTGGGCAGGCAGGCGGCCGGGACGGCGCTGTTCGCGGTGACGGTCCTCTGGTCGGTGCTGGAGGCGGCGTTCGCCCCCATGCCGCGGCCCGCGAAGACCCGCCACAGCAGGCACTGGTCGGCGCCGCCGGTGTTGGTCATGTCGGCGGCCATGATGCCGTCGCGGGCGTCGAGGTAGCTCGGCCGGTGGACGGTGTTCTTCATGCCGTCGATGACGATCTGCTGGGTGTAGGCGATGCCCTTGGCCTCGCGGATGTCGTAGACGGTGGCGGCCCAGACCTCGCCGTTGCGGTGCACGCCGCGCGCCGGGTTGAAGCTGCCCCAGCCCTCGGTTGAGGTGTCGTAGGCCTGCGAGCGGATGCCGGTGCGGGTGTTGCCGGTGACGTACTCGCCGACGATCGCGTCGCCCCACTTGAGGAAGGAGATCGTGTCGCTCCAGCCCTCGCCGAGCGCTCCGGTCTGCGGGCCGCCGCCGAGGTTGCCGCCGCCGACCAGGCGGTTGGAGACGCCGTGGCCGTATTCGTGGGCGATGACGTCGCCGTCGAGCGAGCCGTCGCGCCACGGGTAGCCGGGCTGCCACACGAACATCTGCATGCGCGGGCTCGCGCCGTCCGGGGGCGTGCCGAAGTTGGCGTTGTTCAGGCAGCGGATCCGGTTCGGCGGTGTGGCGTCGTCCTCGCAGCCGAAGTCCCAGCCGTCCTGTGCCTCGGCGAGCACCGCGTCGCCCTGCGCGCCGCCGCGGCCGAAGTTGGAGGCCTGGAAGTTGCGGGAGGCCTCGTCGAAGCCCAGGCCGTAGAGGTAGTCGTGCATCACGTTGCTGTAGTAGAAGAGCTGCGTGATGACGGGGTCGACGTCGGCGTCGAGGTTGGCCTGGGTGGCGGCGGCGTTGGTGCGCCAGACGTCGCCGAACGCGTAGTCGAAGTGCTGGTGGGCCGGGTCGCCGCCGGGCGGCGACTGCGGCCGCCGGGCGTCGTTTCCGGTGTCGGGGACGGCGTTGTCCCCGTCCTCGTCCCGGTAGGCGTTGACGTTGTTGCCCTGGGTCAGCCGGCCGGCCACCCAGGAGCCGTCCTGCCCCGTGAAAGCGGTGACCGTACGGGCGGCGCCCGCGACGTCCGGGTGCTGCGCGGTGAACACCCGGCCCTCGGCGTCGTGGTGGTAACGGCTCTCCCGGCTGAGGATGTCGCCGTCCTCGGCGTCCACCAGCGTCTGGTACCAGGAGGTGCCGGAGGCCTCGATGTCGGTGAGCCAGGCCGGGTGCAGCTCGCGGCCGGACCCGCTCGGGTACCAGACCAGTTCGGCGGTGACGTCGTTGGGCTTCTTCAGCTTCTGGGCGTAGAGGTTCGCGAACTTCTGCCTGCCCTTGTCCCTGTTGTCGGAGCCCTTCAGCTCGCGCCGGACGCGTACGCCCTGGGCGTCGGCCGCCGCGTCCAGGGCGTCCTGCGCGGTCAGTTCGACGCTGCCGGCCGGTTCACCGGTCGCCGCGGCCCCGCCGATGATCACCAGGCGGCCGCGCTTGTCGACGGTCGCGGTGAGCAGGCCTCCGTGGACGCGCATGCCGTCGATGCTCTGGCCGATGGTCACCTGGCGCGCGCCGTTGTGCCTCGTCGGGTAGGAGGAGGAGATGACGAGCTGCTCGACCTGTCCCTCCGACAGGCCGAAGAGCTCGCGGTGTTCGCGTACGTAGCCGAGTGCCACCTCCTCGGGCGGCGTGGCGGCGGGTTCGGTGAGGTATCCGCCCGACGTGAAGACCATCCGGGCGTGCCCCGTGGCCGGGTCGCGGCGCACGGTGGGATCCGCGGGTCCCTCGGCGCCGGGCCGCGCGGCGGCGGCCATCGCCGGGACCAGGGTGAGGAGTATGGCCGTCGTGGTCGCCCCGGTCAGCAGCCTGTTGCGCAAACGCCTGCTGGTCATGGCCTGGGCCTCCCGAGAGCCAACGCGTCCCCCGGGTCCCCAACCGGGACCCGCGAGTTGACCAGTGGAGTAGCGCACCCGGGAAGCCCAGGTCAAAGAGGCTCTCCGGGGGGGTACGCGGCTTCGCGTGCCGAAGGGCGCGCCGGTACTCCGGCCGGGTGACGGTCCCTTTCCTGAGGCCGTCCTTTCCGCCGCCTTAAGCGGAACCTAAGGTTCGCCGATGACGCCCCGAAGCGAACGAATGTCCGTTTCCGGGCGGCTAGCGTGCTGCCCCGTACCCAACTCCCCGGTCATACGAAGGCAGGCACTCCATGGGCAGCAGCACGGGCGGGCACCGGCGCAGGGCGAGCGGCAGGGCGAAGGCCGCGGGGGCGGTCGTGGTGGCGGCGGTGCTGGGCGGCGCGGCCTTCGCGTTCACCGGCACGGCCCAGGCCACGTCCGTCGGCGCCGTGTACACCAAGTCCAGCTCCTGGAGCGGTGGTTACACCGCCCAGTACGTGATCACCAACGGCACCGGCCGGGAACTGGCCGGCTGGACGCTCCAGTTCGACCTGCCGGCGGGGGTGCGGGTCGGCTCGCTGTGGAACGGGACCCACACGGTGGACGGGCAGCGCGTCACGGTGAAGCCCGCCGCCTGGAACGGGGTGCTGGCGCCGGGCGCGTCCGTCACCGTCGGGTTCGTGGGGAGCGGCACGGGCGCGGGGACGCCGGGCGACCCCACCCGCTGCCTGATCAACGCCGTGAAGTGCTCGGTGGACCAGGGTGCCACGCCGCTGCCGAGCGGCCGGCCGACGACCGCGCCGACCGCGGCGCCCACCACCGCCCCGACGGCCACCGCGACCGCCACCGCGACTGCGGTGGTCCCGCCCTCCCCCACGCCGACGGCCGCGCCGACCGGCGCCCCCTCCGGCGGCGCGCGGTTCGCTCCGTACGTGGACACCTCGCTGTACCCCGCGTACGACCTCCTCGACACCGCGGCCAGGACCGGCGTCAAGGAGTTCCACCTCGCCTTCGTCACCGCCGGCGGCGGCTGCTCGCCCCTGTGGGGCGGGGTCACACAGCTCGCGGACGACAAGGTCGCGGCCCAGATCGGTGGGCTGCGCAAGGGGGGCGGCGACGTGCGGGTGTCGTTCGGCGGCGCCGCCGGGCGCGAGCTGGCCCTGAACTGCGCCACCGTCGACGAACTGGCCGCCGCGTACGGGAAGGTGGTCGACGCGTACCGGCTCACCAAGGTCGACTTCGACATCGAGGGCGCCGCCCTGCCGGACACCGCCGCCAACACCCGCCGCGCACAGGCGATAGCCCGGCTGCAGAAGTCCCACCCGGGCCTCGACGTGGCGTTCACCCTGCCGGTGATGCCGGAGGGGCTGACCCAGCCGGGCGTGGCCCTGCTGGCGGACGCCGCGAAGAACGGCGTACGGATCGGCGCCGTGAACATCATGGCGATGGACTACGGGCCGGCGTACTCCGGGGACATGGGCCAGTACGCGGTCCAGGCGGCGACGGCGACGCAGGCCCAGCTCAAGGGCGTGCTCGGGCTCTCGGACGCGGCGGCCTGGAAGGCGGTGGCGGTCACCCCGATGATCGGGGTCAACGACGTGGCGAGCGAGGTCTTCGGCGTGGCGGACGCGACGGAGCTCGTGCGCTTCGCCCAGGCGAAGGGGATCGGGCGGCTGGCGATGTGGTCGTCGGCGCGCGACCGCCAGTGCGCGGCGGGCGCCCTGGGCCACGCCGACGCCACCTGCAGCTCCGTCCTCCAGGAGCCGCTGGCCTTCACGAAGGCGTTCGCCGCCTACCGCTGAAAGCCCGCCGGAGGCCCGCCGGAGGCCCGGTGGAGGCCCGGTGGAGGTCCGGTGGATCTCCGGGCCGGGCCGGGCGGGGCGTCAGCCGGCGCAGGACGGGCACAGCCCCCGGTAGGTGATCTCGGCCCCGGACACCGAGAAGCCGAAGCGCTCGCCCGCCGGGAGGTCCGCCAGCGGGTTCCCGGCGGGGCGGACGTCACGGATGAGGCCGCAGCCGGAGCAGACGAGGTGGTGGTGCGGGTGGTGCGCGTTGGGGTCGTAGCGCTTCGCCCGCCCGTCGGTGGAGACCTCCGCCACCTCCCCGAGCGCGACCAGCTCGCCCAGGGCGTTGTATACGGTGGCCCGGGAGATCTCGGGCAGCCGGTCCACGGCCCGGGCGTGCACCTCGTCGGCGGTGAGGTGCACGTGGTCGCCGTCCAGGACCTCCGCGACGACGCGCCTCTGGGACGTCATCCGCCAGCCGCGCCTGCGCAGCCGTTCCAGCAGGTCGCTCATGTCGGCTCACCCTCTCAGGTTCGACGGGCCGCCCGGGGCCCCGAAGGCCCTCCTGGAACCAATGGGATCCGGGCTTGGTCTGCTTCTTGACTTGGACTGAGTCAATCGTAGGATCTGACGCGTTGATAGCCAAGGGTTGAGAAGACCGTTCCTGAACAGCGTGATCCGCCTGGTCCGGAAGGATTTGCATGTCTGAGAACCATGACGCAGTCGTCGCCGACGCCGAAGCGCGGGGTGCGGGCGGCTGCCCGGTCGCGCACGAGCGCGCCCCCCATCCCACCCAGGGCGGCGGAAACCGCCAGTGGTGGCCCGAGCGCCTCAATCTGAAGATCCTCGCCAAGAACCCCGCCGTGGCCAACCCGCTCGGCGAGGGGTTCGACTACGCCGAGGCGTTCAAGACCCTCGACCTGCCGGCCGTGAAGCGGGACATCGAGGAGACCCTGACCACCTCGCAGGACTGGTGGCCGGCCGACTTCGGCCACTACGGCCCGTTCATGATCCGGATGGCCTGGCACAGCGCCGGCACCTACCGGATCAGCGACGGCCGCGGCGGCGCCGGCGCCGGCCAGCAGCGCTTCGCCCCGCTCAACAGCTGGCCGGACAACGCCAACCTCGACAAGGCCCGCCGGCTGCTGTGGCCCGTGAAGAAGAAGTACGGGCAGAGCCTGTCCTGGGCCGACCTCCTCATCCTCGCGGGCAACGTCGCCCTCGAGTCGATGGGCTTCGAGACCTTCGGCTTCGCCGGCGGCCGCGCCGACGTGTGGGAGCCCGACGAGGACGTCTACTGGGGCCCGGAGACCACCTGGCTGGACGACCAGCGCTACACCGGCGACCGCGAGCTCGAAGGCCCGCTCGGCGCCGTCCAGATGGGCCTGATCTACGTCAACCCCGAGGGCCCGAACGGGAACCCGGACCCGCTCGCCGCGGCCCGCGACATCCGCGAGACGTTCCGCCGGATGGCGATGAACGACGAGGAGACGGTCGCGCTGATAGCCGGCGGCCACACCTTCGGCAAGACGCACGGCGCCGGCCCCGCCGACCACGTGGGCGCCGACCCCGAGGCCGCCCCCCTGGAGGCCCAGGGCTTCGGCTGGCAGAGCACGTACGGCTCCGGCAAGGGCGCCGACACCATCACCAGCGGCCTCGAAGTCACCTGGACCACGACGCCGACCCGGTGGAGCAACAACTTCTTCGAGAACCTCTTCGGCTACGAGTACGAGCTGACCACCAGCCCGGCCGGCGCACAGCAGTGGGTCGCCAAGGACGGCGCGGGCGCCGGCACCATCCCCGACGCCCACGACCCGTCCAAGAGCCACGCGCCGACGATGCTGACGACGGACCTGTCGCTGCGCTTCGACCCGGCCTACGAGCAGATCTCGCGCCGGTTCCTGGAGAACCCCGGCCAGTTCGCGGACGCCTTCGCCCGCGCCTGGTTCAAGCTGACCCACCGCGACCTGGGTCCCGTCGTGCGCTACCTCGGCCCCGAGGTCCCGTCCGAGACCCTGCTGTGGCAGGACCCGCTGCCGGCCCTCGACCACGAGGTGATCGACGCCGCGGACATCGCCGCCCTCAAGGAGCGGATCCTCGGCTCGGACCTGACGGTGTCCCAGCTGGTCTCCGTGGCCTGGGCGGCGGCCTCGTCCTTCCGCGGCAGCGACAAGCGCGGCGGCGCCAACGGCGCCCGCGTCCGCCTCCAGCCGCAGGCCGGCTGGGAGGTCAACGAGCCCGACCAGCTCGCCGCGGTGCTGCGGGTCCTGGAGGGCGTCCAGGAGTCCTTCAACTCCGCCCAGACCGGCGGCAAGCGGGTCTCCCTCGCCGACCTGGTCGTCCTCGCCGGCACCGCCGCCGTCGAGCAGGCCGCCAAGGACGCGGGCCACGAGGTCGAGGTGTCCTTCACCCCGGGCCGCGTGGACGCCTCCCAGGAGCAGACCGACGTCGAGTCCTTCGCGGCGCTGGAGCCCGCCGCCGACGGCTTCCGCAACTACCTCGGCAAGGGCAACCGCCTGCCGGCCGAGTACCTGCTGGTCGACCGGGCGAACCTGCTGAACCTGTCCGCCCCCGAACTGACCGTCCTCGTCGGCGGCCTGCGCGTCCTGGGCGCGAACCACCAGCAGTCCAAGCTGGGCGTGTTCACCGACGCCCCCGGCACGCTGACCAACGACTTCTTCGTCAACCTGCTCGACCTGGGCACGACGTGGAAGCCCGCCTCCGCGGACCAGAACACCTTCGAGGGCCGCGACGCCGCGACGGGCGCCCTCAAGTGGACCGGCACCCGGGCCGACCTCGTCTTCGGCTCGAACTCCGAGCTGCGGGCGGTGGCCGAGGTGTACGCGAGCGACGACGCCGCGCGCAAGTTCGTGGAGGACTTCGCCGCCGCGTGGAGCAAGGTCATGGACCTGGACCGGTTCGACCTGGCCTGAGCGGCCACAGCGGTCTGATCACGACGCCCGGGCCGGCCGGCCCGGGCGTCGTGCTGCCCGCGGCGGCCACCGGGCCGCCGTGCGGTCGCCGGGGCCGGAGGTGAGCCGCCGCAGCCCGGGGACGGCACGGGCCGCCTCGACGGGGCCGCCGGACCGCGCCCGCGGGCCTCGGCCAGGTCGACGGGCTCCGGAAGCGGGAAGTCCGGGTGGTCGCGCCCAAGGGGCTTGGAATCGTCGGGGATCGCTACTGAAGTATCGGGCCCCGTCCGGTAGGTTTCTAGAAACTCATTCCAATTCTGACGGGGCTGACGTGTTAGAGCTGAGGGGAAGCGGGGCCGAGCCGCTGGAGGCGGACGACCCGCGGCTGATCGGGCGCGCCGCACTGGCGGGCCGGCTGGGCGCCGGCGGGATGGGGCGGGTGTACCTGGGGGTCCTGGACGGGCGGTACGTCGCCGTCAAGCAGCTCCTCGCCTCGGTCGTCGGCGAGGACGAGGACTTCCGGCGCCGCTTCGGGCACGAGCTCGACAACCTCGCCCGGCTCCCGGAGAAGGCCACCGCCCCGCTGCTCGACAGCGACCGCACCGCGAACCCCCCGTGGTTCGCCACGGCCTACATACCCGGGCTCACCCTGCGCGAGGCCCTCGCCCTGCACGGCGGGCCGCTGCCCGCGCGGGCGCTGTGGCTGCTGCTGCGGGAGGCCGCGCAGGGTCTGGCGGCGGTGCACGCGCTGGACATGGTGCACCGGGACCTGAAGCCGTCCAACGTCATGCTGACCCCCGACGGCCTCACCCTCATCGACTTCGGGGTCGCCCGGGCCGCCGAGCAGAGCCAGCTGACCCGGACCGGGATGGTCGTGGGCACCCCCGCGTACATGGCCCCCGAACAGGCCTCGGGGGCCAAGGCGTTGAGCGGCGCCACCGATGTGTTCGCGCTGGGTTCGGTGCTGGCGTACGCGGCCTGCGGCCGGCCGCCGTTCGGCGAGGAGTCCGGCCACGGGGTGCTCTACCGCATCGTCCACGAGGATCCCGGCCTGGAGCCGTTGCGGGAGCTCGACGCCGGCCTCGCGGAGGTCGTCGCCGCCTGCCTCGCCAAGGACCCCGAGGACCGGCCGACCGCCGCCGAGCTGCTCGAAAGGGCCTCGGGACACGGGCCGTTCGAGGCACCGCTGTGGCCCGGGGCGGTCGCCGACCGGCTGGCCGAGCGGGCCGCGTTCGCGGCGGACGTGCAGGAGCTCGACGTACCGACGCTCCCGCTGGGCGGCGGGAAGCCCGCCCCGGAGGCGCAGACGCCGGCCGGTGCACCGGCCGTGCGGCCCGAGCGGCGCCGCCGGACCCGGGTCCTGCTCGCCGTGCTCCCGGTCGTCGTGGTCGCCGGCGGTACCACCATCGCCGTCCAGTACCTCCCGCACGTGACCGCGCCGTCCCAGGCGGGAGCGCAGCCCTCCGGGTCCTCCCCGGCTCCCGGCGCGGCCCAGGCCCCGGGCCCGGCCCCGTCGTCCGTCCCGTCCGGCCCGCAGCCGTCCGCGCCGGGCGGCAGCCCGTCCGGACCGGCCTCGGCGTCGCCGGGGCAGCAGCCCCCGGGCCAGGGGCCGGGAGCGCAGCCGGCCCCGCCCGCCGCGAACACCGGCACGGGCCCGGGCACGGTCCCCGGCACGGGTACGGCTCCCACGGCCGGCCCCCCGAACGGCCCGGGCGGCTCCACCGGCACGCCCGGTGGCGGGGGCACCCCGCCGAAGCCCACCCCGCCCCCGGCCTCCGGCACCCACCGCTACGGCAACGGCGACAACGGCCAGTGCATCACCCAGGTGTTCGGCGCCGCCGACTACGGGAGCTGCTCGGACCCCACGGCCCGCTGGACGGTGCAGAGCCTGGGCGACGGCGGCTTCAAGCTGGTCAACCGGCAGTCAGGCGGCTGCCTGTACGGCAACATGCTCGGCCAGGCCGTCTTCGTGGGCGACTGCGACCAGGACCTCGCCCGGACCTGGCGCACGGGCTCGGGCGGCACCCTGCGCAACGACTGGAACGGCGGCTGCCTCGACCTGGGCATGAGCAGCGGCCTGGTCACCAGCTCCTGCAACGGCAACGCCTCACAGCGCTGGTCCCCCCAGTAGCCTCAGCCGGAGACCCGGCGCGGGGGGGGGGGGGGGGGGGGGGGGGGGGGGGGGGGGGGGGGGGGGGGGGGGGGGGGGGGGGGGGGGGGAGAGAAGGG
>NZ_JBVJWV010000003.1:262268-327886 GCF_055602105.1 Streptomyces sp. NPDC037421 | reverse complement strand
GGGAAGGGGCTTTGTCACCGGCTTTTGAAACGGCAATGCCTCCCGGGGTTGTTCCCCCCGGGAGCCTCACCCGGAAACCCGCCGCCGCAACCCCCCCCCGGCGGCCGCGGCGGTCGCGGCGAACACGGCGGCCGCGGCCACCGCCGCCCAGCGCACCAGGTTCCACGTCAGCCCCACCACGGGTTCCCGGGACGCGGCCTCGACCCGCAGCCGCATGGTGGTCTCCACGAAGGCCATCGCCGGGAGCAGCAGCCGGAAGGGAAGACCCCGCGGCCCGCGCTCCCGGGCCAGGCTGCCCATCAGCCCCAGCACGGGCCCCAGGAGCCCGGCCGCGATGCCCCACACCAGCAGGCCGGAGTGGTTGAAGGACTCCGAGAGCTGCCGGGGGTCCGATCCTCCCAGGTCCAGGCCCCGCATCCCGTTGTGCGCGGACTTCGTGAGGTAGTAGGCCACCACGCCCGCGAAGAGCGACACCGTGGCGAGGACCACGGACTCCGTCCTCGATCTCCGCGCGGCGCCGACGGCGAAGGCGAACGCCGCCCACACCCAGCCGGCGGACAGCAGGACGTGCACCGCGTGCCCGATCGCCCCGCCACCGGTGGCGAGGAGCGGCGGGACGAACCCGAGGGCCACCCCGCACAGCACGGCGACGGCGGACACCAGGACGCGTGATTTCAAGGAGGGCCTCGGATCCGTCCGGAAATGATCGCAAACGCTCATCATCGGCAACCCTGGTTCGCCGACGGCGTGTTCACCACGCGATGTCGGCTCAAGGCGCCCTCGTACGTGGGCGCGGGCCCGCGTACAGTCCGTGCTGCCCGACCTCTGCCGGACAGGAGAACAGCCTTGGCCACACACGCCGTTACCGGGCAGCCCGCCCGGGGGGAGGCTTCCGGAGGGGGCCTGCCGGTGCCCGAGCTCGACGCCGCCGACGTCGAGCGGTGGCGGGCCGGCGGGGGCGAGCTGATCGAGCTGCTGGGCCTGGCGCGCGAACGGCTCGGCGGCCTCGCCGCCGTCCGGATCGGGCCGGAACCCACCGTGCTGGTCACCGGGCCGGAGGCCGTGCAGCACGTACTGGCCCGCAACCCCGACGGGTACGTCAAGCGCTCCCACCGGGCCCGCCTGCTGATCGGCGACGGGCTGCTCGCCGCGACCGGTGACGCGTGGAAACGCCAGCGGAGGCTGCTCCAGTCGCAGTTCACCGGTACGGGCATGCGCCGCTACGAGCGGCGGATCGCCGCGGCGGCCCGCACCACGGCGGAGCGCTGGGCCGGGTACGCGCGCGGCGGGGAGGTCTTCGACGTCGGCGAGGAGATGCGCCGCTTCGCCCTGGACACCATCTGGCGCGCGCTCACCGGCCACCCCCTGGACGACGGCACCGCGCTGGAACTCACCTCCGTCGCGGCCGTGGTGGCGGCGCTGCCGAGCCTGCCCGCCGACGAGGTCGAGGCCCGGGGTTCGGTGGCCGCCGACCTCGCCCGGATCGACGCGGTCGCCCGGCAGGCCGTGGCCGCCGCCCGGGACCGGGAGGCGGGGCCGGAGGGGCCGGGGCTGCTCCAGGTGCTGGTGGAGGCCTCCGACACGTACCCGCAGTACACGGACCGGCTGCTGCGCGACGAGCTCGTCACGCTGCTCGTCGCCGGGCACGAGACCACCGCCACCACCCTGACCTGGCTGTACCTGCTCCTCGACCGCCACCCCTCGGCCCGCGAGGAGGCCCTCGCCGCCGGCCCGGAAGGCTCGCCGGAGCGCCGGGAGGCCGTGCAGGCGCTGGTCAGCGAGACGCTGCGGCTCTACCCGTCGGCCTGGATCCTGCCCCGGCACGCGGCCGTGGCCGACACCATCGCCGGCCACGCCGTCCCGGCGGGGGCGGACCTGCTGGTCTGCCCGTACCTGACGCACCGCGACCCGGAGCTGTGGCCGGACCCCGGGCGCTTCGACCCGGGGCGGTTCACCGCCCCGGGCGGCCGGCCCTCCCGGCAGGGCGCCTACCTGCCCTTCGGCATGGGCCCCCGGGCCTGCCTCGGCACGCAGTTCGCCCTGCGCGAGTCGACCGCCCTGCTGGAGCTGCTGCTGCCCCGCCACGTGCCGGTGTTCGACTCCGTCCCCACCGGGGCCGCGTACGGCATCACGGTCCGTCCGGACGGCCCGGCCCCGGCGCGCCTGGCCCCCTCGCCCCACGGGAGGTCCGTGTGACCACCCTGCCCGAGCGGACGCCGGGACACGACTGGCGCGACGACCTGTACCGCGACCCGTACCCGCTGTACGCCCGGGCCCGCCGGACCGAGGGGCTGACGTACCTGCCCGCGTTCGACGCCTGGCTGGTGGCGCGCGACCGGGACGTACGGGAGGTGCTGCTGCGCGCGGAGGACTTCTCCTCGGTGAACGCCCTGACCCCCGACGTCGCGCTCCCGGACGCCGTGCTCGGGGTGCTGGCGGGCGGGTTCGGGCCCCGGCCCACCGTCGTCTCCTCGGACGGCGCCGCCCACCGCCGGCACCGGGCCCCGCTCAACCGGGGGCTGTCCTCCGCCCGGGTGGCGGCGCTGCTCCCGCACGCCCGCGGCTGCGCGCGGGAGCTGGTGGACGGCCTGCCCGCGCACGGGCCGGCCGAGCTGGTGGGGGCGTACGCCCGGCAGTTGCCGGGGCGGGTGATCGGGCGGCTGATCGGGCTGGACCCGGCGGACGTGCCGGCCGCCGTGCACGGCGGCTACCGGGCGGAGGAGCTGCTGTTCCGGCCGCTGTCGGCGCAGGAACAGGTGGCGGCCGCCGAGGACGTGGTCGCCCTGCAGCGGCTGCTGGACGGATACGTGCGCGCGCGGCGCGAGCGGCCCCGGGACGACCTCTGCTCGGCCATGGTCGCGGCCCTGGCCCCGGGAACCGGTGAGCTGAGCGTCGAGCAGCGCCACGAACTGGTGGCGAACCTGCAGAACCTGCTCATCGCCGGCTTCCTCACCACCAGCGCGCTCATCGCCACCGCCCTGATGCACCTGCTCGGCGACCGGCGGCAGTGGCGGATGCTCCGCGACGACCCGTCCTTGGTCCCGGCGGCGGTGGAGGAGGCCGCACGCCACGACGCGGCCGTACAGGCCTTCCGGCGCAGGACCACCCGGCCGGTGACGCTGGCCGGGACCAGGCTGCCGGCCGGGGCGACCGTGCTGGTGGCGTACGGGTCGGCGAACCGCGACGAGCGGCGCCACGAGCGCGCCGACGAGTTCGACATCGGCCGTGGGGCCGCCGGGCACCCCCACCTGGCCTTCGGGTACGGGCCCCACGGCTGCCCCGGCTCCCGGCTGGCCCGCGAGCAGCTGCGACTGACCCTCGACCTGTTCGTCCGCCGCCTGCCGGGGCTGCGGCTGGACGGGCAGCGGCCGCCGCGGATGCGTCCCACCCTGATCCACCGGTCGCCGGAGGAGCTGTACGTGTCCTGGTGAACGCGGTGCCGGCCCTGCCGTGGCCGCGCCGGCCCGGGCGGGGGGATCCTGGTAGCAGGAGGCTCCGGGAGGTCAGGAGGCACGCCATGTCACACGCCGAGGAATGGAAGGTCGGCGTCTACCTCATCGAGGAGGACGGTACGACCAAGGCCCGGGCGGTACTGGAGACCGGCAAGGACACGCTGGTCGGCCGGGGCCGGGCGCGGTGCAACCCGCAGGACGTGGAGGTCCCCGCGATCGGTGACGAGCTGGCGGCGAGCCGGGCGATGCGGGACCTGGCCGGTCAGCTGAGCCGGGCCGCCGACAAGGACCTGGCCGCGCTGGGCGCCGTACCGCAGGCGCCGCGCACCGGGTACGGCTGGCCGGACGACTCCGGCGGCGGCCGGTAGGCGGCCGCGCCGGGGACCGGCCGGGAGGTGTGCGGCGGCCCGTGGCGGGCAGGCGTCCGGCATGGTCTTCCGTCATCCGGCGAAGAAGGGCGAGGACGGCGGGCGGGCCGGCCGCTTCGAGCGGCTGGCCGAGCTCGCCTCCAATTTCACCAGTTCCGCCGTCTTCTCCGCCTTGTGCGTGGCCCTGGTGGCCTGTTTCGTCGTCGTCCACGTCCTGGGTCTGCCCACGGAATGGCAGCACCTGGCGGGCGACTCGATCGGCGCGGTGGCCCTGTTGCTGCTGGCCCTGCTGAAGAACTCCGAGCGGCGCGCCGAGCACGCCATCCAGCGCAAGCTCGACGCGATCGCCGGGGCCCTTCTGGAGGAGCGGGAGGGCAAGGAGAGCGAGGCCCACGAGGACCTGGAGTCGGCGATCCGGATGGAGGAGCGGCTCTAGGGAGTGTCCCTCGCCCTACAGCTGTACGGCGAGGGCGACCAGGAGCGCGGCCATGCCCACCGCCAGCCAGGCCAGGTAGTCGCCGAGCAGCCCCGAGTGCAGCCGGCGCAGCGGGAGCAGCAGGGCGGCCGCGGCCCTGCGCGGGGCCCCGCCGGGGCCGCGTACGGCGGTGGCGGCGAGCAGGCAGGCGAGGGCCGCGGAGGCCAGGCCGAGAGCGATGCCGGCCGGGGTCCATTCCATGGCGAGGGGTTCCTCCGCCGCCGCGGCCGTCCGGCCGGTGCCGCCCGCCGCGGCGGCGTATCCGGCCGGGTCGGTGAAGAGCCGCGCCCCGTGGCCCAGGCTCTCGGCGACGGCCGGGACGACGCCGACGAGCAGGCCGAGGAGCAGCAGGACGGCCGGTACGGCCACCATGGGCGGGTGCGGGGAGCGCTGGGCGGTACGGACCTCCGGTTCCTCCCCCTCCCCCGTGGTCTCGGCGTCGCGCGGGCCCGGGCGCGGGGGCGGGCCCGCGCCCAGGAAGATCCGGGCGGCGGCCCGCAGCAGGGTGGCGCCCGTGACGGCCGAGGTGACGAGGAAGACCGGGGTCAGCGCATGGCCCGCCGCCTCCTCGCCGAGGGCCTTGCCGAGGCCCGCGCCGAAGGGCGGCAGGCCGGCCAGGGCGAGGGCTCCGAGGGCGAAGAGCACGCCGAGGGCGCGGTGGGCGCGGGCCTTGCCGTGGAGGCCGTGCTCGTCCACCGAGCCGTACTGGTCGAGGAGCACCCCGCTCAGCGCGAACAGGGCCGCCTTCGCGCAGCCGTGCCCGGCGACGTACACGGCGGTGGCGCCGGTGCCGGCCGGGGTGAGCAGGGCGACGCCGATGAGGAACAGTCCGACGTGGCTGACGGTGGAGAAGGCCAGCATCCGCTTGAGGTGCCGCTGCGGCCAGCACATGAGCGCGCCCAGCAGGGCGGTGGCCACCCCGACGGTGACGAGGGTGGTGCGGAATGCGTCGTGCGGGATGCCGCCGGGGCCGGCGAAGACGGTCCAGTAGACGCGCGCGGCCCCGTACACGCCCAGCTCGACCATCACCCCGGACATCAGCATGCACACCGGGGTCGGTGCGACGGCGTGCGCGTCGGGCAGCCAGAAGTGGAAGGGCGCGGCGGCGGCCTTCACCAGGAAGGCGGTGGTCACGAGGACGAAGGCGACGACGGTGAGGGCGTCGGCCCGCTCGCCCGCGAGCCGCTCGCCGAGCCGGGCGAGGTTCAGCTCGCCGGTGCGGGCGTACAGCAGGGCGATGCCCAGGAGGCAGCCGTAGGCGGCGAAGGAGGTGACGATGCCGAAGGTGAGGGCGCCCTGGAGCGGGCGCGGGTCCTCGATGCGGTAGCCGGTGAGGGCGTACGCGGCCACGCTCATCAGCTCGAAGAAGACGAAGGCGTTGAACAGGTCGGCGGTGAGGGCGAAGCCGGTCATGCCGGCCTCGAAGAGCAGGATCAGGGCGGGGAAGGTCCCGGCCCGGTCCCCGGACGGCTCGTCGAAGTAACGCCAGGAGTACACGATGACGGCCAGGACGAGCACGGCGGCGAGCAGCGCCAGGCCGGCGCCGAGGGGGTCCGCCGTCAGGACGATCCCGACGGGCGCGGGAACCGCGCCGAGCCGGACGCTCGCCCGGTGCCCGGCGTGCGGCCACAGCAGCACGAGAGCGCCGAGGCAGGCGGCGGCGGTCGCGGTGGCGAGCACGTCGCAGCCGAGCCTGGGCAGCCGGCGGCCGGCCACGGCCAGCAGGGCGGCGCCCGTGAGCGGGACGGCCACGGCGAGCGGGAGGAGGGCCTGGGCGGACGGCATGCCTCAGCCCCGGAGCGCGGTGAGCGCCTGCGGGTCGACGGTGCCGTGGCGTTTGCGCAGTTGGATGGTGAGGGCGAGGAGCAGGGCGGTGACGGTGGCGCCGACGACGATGTCGGTGAGGGTCAGGGCCTGGACGACGGGGTCGACGACGGGCCGGCTGCCGGGCCGGAGGTCTCCGAAGACGGGAGCGGTGGCCCCGC
This sequence comes from Streptomyces sp. NPDC037421, assembly GCF_055602105.1. Taxonomy (NCBI): domain Bacteria; kingdom Bacillati; phylum Actinomycetota; class Actinomycetes; order Kitasatosporales; family Streptomycetaceae; genus Streptomyces; species Streptomyces sp. NPDC037421. The sequence continues at coordinate 321,606 of NZ_JBVJWV010000003.1, read as the reverse complement.
GCCGGTATCCGACGCCGAGCAGCATCAGGTAGGTGGAGGACTGGGCGACGGCGAGGCAGCCGACGGCGTGGATGAGGTTGCGGCTGGTGACCAGGCCGTACAGGGCGATCAGGAGCACCCATCCGGCGGCCAGGAACGGCAGGACGCCCATCAGCGCGCTTCCTCCTGCGGGTCGGGGGCGGCCGGGCGGCCGGGCCGTCCGCCGCCCGGTTCGGTGATCTCGACGGCCTGGTCGAGGAAGTGGGCGAGCAGCACGATCAGCCCCGAGCCGACCTCGATGCCCACCGCGAGGTTGAGGAGCGGGACCGTCCCGCCCGAGGTGATCGTGTTGAAGGTGCCGAGGGGGAGTACGTTCTCCAGGAAGGCTCCGCCCGCCGCCAGGCCGGCCAGGCCCAGCGCGGTGAAGGACAGGGCGGCGAGGGCGTCCGCGGCGTCGAGGGCGGCGAGCGGCCGGACCCGTTCGAGGACCCGGTAGTCGGCCGCCAGGTACGCGAGGTGGAGGGCGGTGGCGAGGACGACTCCGCCCTGGAAGCCGCCGCCGGGGGTGAGCTGCCCGTGTGCCACCACGTACACGCCGGTGACCAGCGCGACGGGCAGCAGGACGGCTCCGAAGAGCCGGGTGGTGGGCAGGGCGCGTTCGGTGCGCGGCGGTTCGCGGTGTTCGTCACGGGCGAGCCGCAGCAGCAGGGTGGAGCCGAGGACGGTGACGAAGAGGATCGACTGCTCACCGAGGGTGTCGAGGGCCCGGAGGTCGAAGTTCACGGCGGAGACCGCGTTGGCCGTGCGGTGGGCGAGGGCGGCGGCGACGGCGCGGTCGCCGTAGGGGTGGCGGTCGGTGCCGAAGGCGGGCAGGTCCAGGCAGGCCGCGGCGAAGAACGCGGCGAGCACGGCGGCGCCGCCGCCGAGGAGGGCGCCCCGGGCCCGTGCCTTCACGGCCGCTCCTCCGGTTCGCGCCGCCCGGCGGGCGGGCGGCGGACCTTGCGGGCCGTGAGCAGGACGAGCAGCGGGGTGAGCGCCGTGCCGACGGCCAGTTGGGACAGCGCCACGTCCGGTGCCTGGAGCACGACGAACAGCAGGGTCAGTGCGAGGCCCAGTACGGCGAGCACCACGGCCTGCCGTACGGGCTCGCGGCAGAGGACGGCGAGGGTGGCGGCGGCGACCACGAGGAGCAGGGCGGTGGCGGTCAGGGCGTCATCCATGCCGGGTGTGCTCCTCGTCCTCGCCGGCGGTGGCCCTGGCGACGGCGATGGTGCTGACGGTGGATCCGGCGGCGAGGAGCAGTCCGATGAGGAGGGTCTTGCCGGCGGCCCGGCCGATGCCCTGTTCCAGGGCCGCGGCGCAGGCGATCAGCGGGACGCCGAGGCCGCCCGCCGGGGCCAGGGCGTGCAGCCGGGCGAGGCCCCCGGGCAGGAACGGCAGGGCCGCCGCGGACACGAGGAAGCAGCCCACTCCGGCCCACAGCAGGACGTGGGCGGCGAGGTGCGCGATTCCCGGCCCGGCCATCTCAGCCGTCCCCGTCGGGCGGGCGGGATCCGGCGATCCGGGTGAAGACCAGCACCCCGGCCGGGGCGAGCACCGCGAAGACGAGCGCGAGGTCCTGGTACGAGGAGCGGCCGTAGGCCATGGGCAGGAGCAGGAGGAGCGCTCCGGTGGCGGTGCCCGCCAGGCACAGTCCGGCCAGGCGGCGTACCGCGCTGCCCCGGGCCGCCGCCCACAGGCAGACCGGCCAGACGGCGGCGAGCAGCACGAGGGCGGCCGCCGACCAGGTGGCGGCCGGTACGGGGCTCACCGCGCGTCCCCTCGGCGGCCGAGCGCGCGCTCCGGCCCGCCGGGGGCGGCCGCGAAGGTGTGCACGACGGCGCTCGGGCGCCCCTCGGGCGGGTCCCCCTCGGGCAGGCCGACGACGCAGGTGTCGGCGGACCAGCCCAGCAGCACCCCGGCCCATCCCGGGTCGGCGCCCTCGCGCAGCCGCACGGTGCGGATCCGGCCGCGGCGGGCCCCGGGGCCGGCGGCCGGGAGCCGGACGAGGGTGACCAGGCCCCTGAGGGCTCCGAGGGGCAGTGCCAGAACGGCGCGCGCGGCTCCGGCGGTGCCGCGCACCCGTACTCCGGCCGCTCGGCGCAGCAGGCCCGCCACCCAGGCGGCCCCGGCCGCGCCGGCCGCCGCCACGAGCACCTCCACGGGGTCCAGGGTGGTGATCGCGAGCAGTGTGACGCCCGTCAGCGCCGCCCACCACAGGAGGAACTCCAGCACCCTGTACCTCATCCGCCTCCCCCTTCCCTCGTTGGCAGGGACAGGTTCGCGGCATCCCGCGTCCGCGCGCGGCGGTGCGGCGGCCGACTCGGGGGATGCCACCCGCCCGGCGCAACGGCAGGCCGTGCGATCGCGTGGCGCGTTAGGCTCGGACGGAGTGGCGCACGAGAGGGATGGTGCACATGTGTCGATGGCTCGCCTACTCCGGCTCGCCCATGCTCCTCGACGCCGTCCTGTACCAGCCGGAACACTCGCTGATCGACCAGAGCCTGCACGCGCGGATGGGCGTCGAGTCCACCAACGGGGACGGCTTCGGCATCGGCTGGTACAGCGCCGACGGGGACGGCACCCCCGCGGTGTTCCGGGACATCGGTCCGGCCTGGAACAACCGGAACCTGCGGGAGCTGGCTTCGCACGTCCGCTCCCCGCTGTTCTTCGCGCACGTCCGCGCCTCCACGGGTTCGGCGATCCAGCAGACCAACTGCCATCCCTTCCGGCACGGCCGCTGGCTGTGGATGCACAACGGTTCGATCACCGACTTCCACCGGCTCCAGCGCGACCTGTGCATGGCCGTGGACCCGGCGCTGTTCCCCTGCATCGAGGGTTCGACGGACTCCGAGGTGATGTTCTACCTTGCCGTGACCTTCGGCCTCGACCAGGACCCGCCCGGCGCGGTCGCCCGGATGGCGGGCCTGGTGGAACGGCTCGGCAAGGAGCACGGGGTCGCGGACCCGCTCCAGATGACGGTGGCGGTCAGCGAGGGCGAGCGCGTGTGGGCCTTCCGCTACTCCAGCCAGGGCAGGTCCCGTTCGCTGTACTACAGCAGCCGGGCCGAGACGGTGCGCCAGCTGTACCCGGAGCTGCCGTACCTGCGCGCCGTGTCCGACGAGACGCGGCTGGTGGTCTCCGAGCCGCTCGGAGACCTCCCCGGCGTGTGGAACGAACTGCCCGAGGCGAGCTACGCGGTGGTGCCGTGGGACGGCCCGGAGGACTACCTGCCGTTCATCCCCGAGCTGCCCTGACCCCGCCGCACCCGCCCCGGGAGTCCCGGGCGGGCCGGCGTCAGCAGATCCTCGGCAGCTGCTCCCCGATCGGCAGGTCGACCACGCGCGTGCCGCCGAGGCCGGTGCGGGCCACTACGAGGCCGGGGTGGTCCTCGACCGCCTCGCCGATCACCGCCGCCCGCCGGCCCAGCGGGTGGGCCCGCATGGCGTCGAGGACGGCGTCGGCGTGCTCGCGGGGGACGAACGCCACGAGCTTGCCCTCGTTGGCCACGTAGAACGGGTCGAGGCCGAGGATCGCGCAGGCGTTGCCCACGGCCTCGGGGACCGGCACCCGGCCCTCCTGGACGACCACCCCGGTGCCGGAGGCGGCCGCGATCTCGTTGAGGGCGGCGGCCAGGCCGCCCCGGGTGGGGTCGCGCAGCACGTGCAGGTCGGGGGTGACGGCGAGCATCGACTGCACGAGGCCGCCCAGGGGCGCGCAGTCGCTGACGATGTCCGCCTCGAAGCCGAGGCCCTCGCGGACGCTCATGATGGCCACCCCGTGCAGCCCGATGTCCCCGCTGACGATGACCACGTCGCCCGGTACGACCCGCTGCGGGCGCAGGTCCACGCCGTCGGGGACGAGGCCGATGCCGGAGGTGTTGATGTACACGCCGTCGCCGTGGCCCACTTCGACGACCTTGGTGTCCCCGGTGGCCACCTCCACGCCCGCCGCGCGCGCGGCCGCGCCGAGGGCTTCGGCGATGCGGGCCACCGTGGCGGTCTCGACGCCCTCCTCCAGGATGAACCCGCAGGACAGGTAGGCGGCTTGGGCCCCGCTCATGGCGAGGTCGTTGACGGTGCCGTTGACGGCGAGGTCGCCGATGCTGCCGCCGGGGAAGAACAGCGGGCGCACCACGTACGAGTCGGTGGAGAAGGCCAGCCGGGCGCCGCCCAGGGTCAGGGTCGCGGAGTCGCCGAGCTGTGCGAGCACCTCGCCGCCGAAGGCGGGGGCGAAGACGTGCCGGACGAGTTCGGCGGAGAGCGCGCCGCCGCCGCCGTGGCCCATCACCACGCGGGGGTGGTCGCGCAGGGGGGCCGGACAGGTCCAGCCGGAGACGTCCAGTGCGGTGTCAGACAACGGGGGTCGCCTCCAGCGGTGCCGTCTTGGCGGTCGGGATCTCCAGGCGCCGGTAGAGGTAGTACGCGGCGCACGCGCCCTCGCTGGAGACCATGGTGGCGCCGAGCGGGGTGCGCGGGGTGCAGGCCGTGCCGAAGGCCTCGCACTCGTGCGGCTTGATCAGGCCCTGGAGGACCTCGCCGCTGCGGCAGGCGGCCGGCTCGCGGGTGTCGATTCCGGTCACCGAGAAGCGGTGTTCGGCGTCGAATTCCCGGTAGCGGGCCGAGAGCCGCCAGCCGCTGGCGGGGATGACGCCGATGCCCCGCCAGGCGCGGTCGGTGACCTCGAAGACGTCCTCCAGCATGGCGAGGGCGGCCGGGTTGCCCTCGGGGCGGACGGCGCGCGCGTAGGCGTTGTCGACGGTGTGCTCGCCGCGCTCCAGCTGCCGCACGGCCCGGCGTACGCCCTCCAGGATGTCGAGCGGCTCGAATCCGGTGACCACGATGGGGACGCGGTGGCGGGCGGCCAGTTCGGGGTACTCGGCGGTGCCCATGACGCTGCACACGTGCCCGGCGGCGAGGAAGGCCTGGACCCGGCAGCTCGACGAGTTCATGATCGCCTCGATGGCCGGGGGGACCCGGACGTGGGAGACGAGCAGGCTGAAGTTGGTGATGCCGTGCTTCTTGGCCTGGTACACCGTCATGGCGTTGGGCGGTGCGGTGGTCTCGAAGCCGATGCCGAAGAAGACCACCTGGCGGTCCGGGTTCTGCCGGGCGATGCGCAGGGCGTCGAGCGGGGAGTAGACGACGCGTACGTCGCCGCCCTCGCCGCGCACCTGGAAGAGGTCGCGGCCCGTCCCGGGCACGCGGAGCATGTCGCCGAAGGAGCAGAAGATCACGCCGGGGCGGGAGGCGATCTCCAAGGCCTTGTCGATGACTTCGAGCGGGGTCACGCACACGGGGCAGCCGGGCCCGTGGATCAGCTCCACCTGCTCGGGGAGGAGCTGGTCGATGCCGTGCCGGATGATGGTGTGGGTCTGGCCGCCGCAGACCTCCATCAGCGCCCAGGGGCGGGTGACGGTGGCGTGGATGTCGTCGAGCAGCCGGCGGGCGAGGCCGGGGTCCTGGAACTCCTCGATGTACTTCACTGCTGCGCCGCCTCCCGCGGGACGTCTTCGGGGTCGGGGGTGCCCGGCTCCAGGGCGCCGCCCGCTTGCGCGGCCTGCTCCCAGGGGTCGCCGAACTCCTCTTGGAGCATGCCGAGTTCGGCGAAGAGCTCCAGGGTCTTGAGCGCGGACTCCTCGTCCAGGCGCTGGAGGGCGAAGCCGACGTGGACGATGGCGTACTCGCCGACCCTCAGGTCCGGCAGGTATTCCAGGCACACGTCCTTGACCACGCCGCCGAAGTCGACGGTGGCCATGCGGGTGCCGTCCCGCTCCCCGATGTCAATCACTCTGCCGGGTACCGCCAGGCACATGGGCCCCTCCTTGCTGTGGTTGTTCCGTGGCGCCGGCGGCCGTGGCCGCCGCCACCATGAGCTGGCCGAGGGCCAGTCCCCCGTCGTTCGGGGGGACCCGGTGCTGGCGCAGTACGGTGAAGCCGTGCTCCCGCAGCAGCCGTGAACAGCTGCCGGAGAGCAGGGTGTTCGCCATGACCCCGCCGGTCAGGGCGACGGTGTCGAGGCCGTGCGTTTCGCGGGCGGCGAGGCAGGTGTCCGCGACGAGGGCGGCGACCGAGGCGTGGAAGCGGGCCGCGATCGGCCCCGGAGCGGTGCCCGCGCGTACGTCGGCGGCGACGGCGGCCAGGACGGGCGCCGGGTCGGCGGTGTACGGGCCCGGGGAGCCGGGCGGCGGGGGGCGCAGGGTGAACCGGTAGCCGGGATGCGGGTCTGCCGAGGGGGCGGCGAGGGCGGCCGCCTCCAGCTCGACGGCGGCCTGCGCCTCGTACCCGGCGAGGTGGCAGACGCCGGCCAGGGAGGAGACGGCGTCGAAGAGGCGCCCCATGCTGGAGGTGGGCACGCAGTTCAGGCCCCGCTCCAGCTGGCGTTCCAGTACGGGCAGTTCGCCGGGCGGGCAGGCCGCCACCGCGGGCAGGTCCGGGGTCCGGCCGAGGCCGGCGGCCCACAGGTGGGCCAGGGCCATCCGGTAGGGGCGCCGCACGGCGGCGTCGCCGCCGGGGAGGGGGACGTACGCGAGGTGCGCGAAGCGGGTGTGGCCGGTGTAGTCGGCGAGCAGCACCTCGCCGCCCCAGACCGCGCCGTCGTCGCCGTAGCCGGTGCCGTCGAAGGCGATCCCGATCACGCGCCGCCCGCCGTCCAGGCCGTGTTCGGCCATGGCGGAGGCGATGTGCGCGTGGTGGTGCTGGACCCGGACCAGGGGGCGGGCGCCCGCGTGCCGGACGGCCCAGGCCGTGGAGCGGTAGCCGGGGTGGCGGTCGGCTGCGAACAGGGCGGGCGCCACTCCCGTGATGGACTCCAGCTGCCGCTCGGCGCGTTCGAAGGCGGTCTGGGTGGCCAGGTCGTCCATGTCGCCGATGTGCGCGGACAGCCAGGCCTTGCGGCCCTCGCCGAGGCAGAAGGCGTTCTTCAGGTCGCCCCCGGCGGCGAGGGTCGCCGGCACGGGCAACGGCAGTGCGACCGGCAGCGGGGCGTGGCCCCGGGAGCGGCGTACGGTCAGCGGCTCGCCGTCGCAGACGCGCACCACGGAGTCGTCGCAGGGCACGTGGATGGGGCGGTCGTGGGTGAGCCAGGCGTCGGCGAGGTGGCCGAGGCGCTCCAGGGCCTCGGCGTCATCGGTGACGATGGGCTCCCCGGAGAGGTTGCCGCTGGTCATCACGAGCAGGCGCGGCCCGGGCGGGTCTCCGGGCAGGCCCAGCAGCAGGTGGTGCACGGGGGTGTACGGGAGCATCACGCCGAGGTCGGGGCTGCGCGGGGCGACTTCGGCGGCGAGGGCGGCCGCGGACGCGGGGCGGCGGCGCAGCAGCACGATGGGCCGCTCGGGTCCGGTGAGCAGGGCCCGCTCGGCCGGGCCGGCCTCCGCGAGGTCTTCGACGTCGGCGAGGGAGCGGGCCATCAGGGCGAAGGGCTTGTCCCCGCGGGCCTTGCGGCGGCGCAGTTCGCCGACGGCCGCGGGGCGGGTGGCGTCGCAGGCGAGGTGGTAGCCGCCGAGGCCCTTGACGGCGAGGACCATCCCTTCGGCGAGGAGCCGGCGGGCCTCGGCGACGGGGTCGGCGGCGGTGCTCTCGCGGGGCGGCGCCCCGGTGAGCAGACGCAGCCGGGGCCCGCAGGCCGGGCAGGCCACGGGCTGGGCGTGGAAGCGCCGGTCGGCGGGGTCGGCGTACTCGCGGGCGCAGTCGGGGCACATCGGGAAGCGGGCCATGGTGGTGTGGGCCCGGTCGTACGGGAGTCCGGTGACGATGGTGAAGCGGGGCCCGCAGTGGGTGCAGGTGATGAACGGGTGGCGGTGGCGGCGGTCGGCCGGGTCGGTGAGTTCGGCCAGGCAGTCGGCGCAGGTGGCGACGTCCGGGGACACGAGGGTGCGGGCGGGGCCGCCGGAGCGGGAGGGGATGATGGTGAATCCGGCGCCGCCGGCGGGGGGCAGGGTGTGGTGGTCGACGGTGTCGACGACGGCCAGTGGCGGGGCGTCGGCGGCGAGGCGTTCGCAGAACGCGGCGACCGCGGCGGGGGCGCCCTCGACCTCGGCGACGACGCCGTCGGCGGTGTTGGTGACGTGGCCGGCGAGGCCGAGTCCGGTGGCGCGGGTGTACACGTAGGGGCGGAAGCCGACGCCCTGCACCACGCCGCGGACGGTGACGCGGCGGCGTTCCGCGGCCGCGTCCATCAGCGGGGTTCCTCCGCCTCGGCGGCCCGGTCCGGGGTGTGGTCGTCGTGGACGTACCCGGCGCCGGGGCCGTGGACGTGCCCGGGGCCGTGGGTGTGCCCGGGGGCGTGGCCGGGGCCGGGGCGGGTGTGGCCCGGACCGTGCGTGTGCCCGGCGGCGGGGGCGTGGGAGTGCCCGGGGCCGTGGGTGCGGCCCGGACCGTGGTCGTGGTCGTGGTCGGAGCCCGGTCCGTGGGCATGGGCGTGGGGCGGGAGCTGGTGGGACATCACCGGGGTGTGGGGGCGGGTGCCTTCGGCGGTGCGGAGGGCGTGGGTCAGGAGGAGGCCCGTGCCTTCGCCCGAGCGGGCCGAGGTGCGGAGCACCTCCACGCCGGGGTTGACCCGTTGCACGTTCGCGCGGAAGGCGTCCTCGTCGAAGTCGACGGCCTCCGCGATGTCCGTCTTGGTGATCAGCACCAGCTGGGCCAGCCCGAACGCCGTCGGGTACTTCAGCGGCTTGTCCTCGCCCTCCGTCACCGAGGCGAGCACCACGCGGAGGGACTCCCCGAGGTCGTACGAGGCGGGGCAGACCAGGTTGCCGACGTTCTCGACGAAGAGCAGCCGGGTGTCCTCGGGGAGCCAGCCGTCGAGGTGGCGGCCCAGCATGTGGGCCTCCAGGTGGCAGAGGCCGTCGGTGAGGACCTGTTTGACCGGCGCGCCCGAACGGGCCAGCCGCAGCGCGTCGTTCTCGGTCGCCAGGTCGGCCGTCAGCGCGGCCACGGGGACGCCCCGCTCCCGGGCGAGGGTCAGTTCGCGTTCCAGCAGGGCCGTCTTCCCGCTGCCCGGGCTGGAGAGCAGGTTGACCACCGCCGTTCCGCGGGCGGTGAGTTCGTCACGCAGGGCCAGCGCGGCCCCGTCGTTCTTGGCGAGCACCGCCTGTCGCAGGTCGACCACTCGGCACACGGCTCAGGCCTCCTCGGGGATCGGTTCGAGGGCGTCTTCCCAGACCACGCGGAGGATCCGCAGTTCGCGCCCCGTCAGGAGCTCCACGGCGGTGGCCTTCCCGCAGCCGGGGCAGCGCAGGTCGGGGGGCATGCCGACGGCCCACTCCCCCGTGCAGGACGCACAGCGGGCACGGGCCGCCACGCGGTGCGTGACGAGCTCGGCGCCTTCCAGGGGCGTCGCGGTGCAGGCGAGTCCGAAGGAGAAGGCCAGTGCGTCGGGGACGACACCGGCCAGTTCCCCGATCTCAAGCTCCACGCGGCTCACGGAGCGTGCCGCTCCGGCCTGGGCCGCCTCCGCCACCTGGTCCACGACGGCCATGGCGATCGACATCTCGTGCATCGGACTCCGTCCTGCCGGGCCTCATTAGACCGGCGGGGCGGGTGCCCGGCGGACGGGCGCGCCGACGCACCGGGTACCCGTACGCCATTCGGGCGGCGGGGACCCGGCGGTCACATGCGGCTGATGCGCAGGTAGCGCTTGAGGTCGGGGAGCATGGTCACCAGCACGGCACCGAAGACGGCGGCCATGGTGAACGCGATGGCCTTCTTCATGGGGTTCTCCTCGGGAGCAGTTCCTGGACCATGCGTACGGCGTGGGGTACGGCCGCGGCCACGGGCGGGCTCAGGCCGATGCCCTCCTCGACGGTGGCGGGTTCGCAGCCGACGACGAGGGTGCGCCGGGGCGGGGTGGCGCCGGTGCCGGCGCAGAGGGTGTCGAGGAGGGCGAGGACCGTGTCGGGGGACATGTCGTGCCCGTCGAGCACCGCGCTCCCGGGGGCGATGGGTCCGGTTCCGTCGGCCTCGATGAGGTGGAGGGTGCCGGGTGCGGCGCCCCGGGCGGTCGCGTCGACGAGGACGAGGGTGTCGTAGCCGTCGAGGAGCTGGTAGGCGAGGTGGACGCCGCGCACGCCGAAGTCGACCGCCTCCACTCCGTCGGGCAGCGGCTGCGCGGCCAGGGCGCGGACCGTCTCGACGCCGAAGCCGTCGTCGCCGAGGAAGACGTTGCCGATGCCGGCGACCAGGGTCCGGCCGTTCACTCGTCCTCCAGCGGGGTGACCTCGTCGGGCTGGAAGTACAGGAAGCGGCCCTGTTCCCGGCGGATGTCGGCGCCGGGGTCGCCGTCGACGGTGACGGCGAGGTGCACTCCGCCGTCGACGTCGTGGAGGACCGCCTCGACGCGTGCGGCGCTGCCCCGCAGGAACAGGTCCTGGGCGTCGGTGCGGCGCAGGCCCGGTCGCAGCAGGACGCGGCTGCCGGGGCCGACGGAGCGTCCGTCGACGGTGATCCGCTCCGGGGCCGGTTCGGCGGCGGCCCCGTGGGCCGGGTCCCACCAGGGGGTGTCCGGGGTGAACACGTCCTCGGGTACCGCGGCCCGTCCCGGGCCGTTGATCTCGCGCAGGGCGCGGACGGCGCCGTGCAGGCGTTCCAGTACCTCGGGCGGCATGGACTCCGCGAGGTCGACGACGGCGGCGGCCCGGGGGTCGGTGCCGCGGGCCTCGCGTTTCTCCTGGTCGGTGAGGGCGGCGGTGCGCAGGGCGAGGATCTCGTCGATCTCCAGGGCGTCGTACATGGCGCCGGCGCTCTCGGGCGCGATCGCGGCGTGGTCCTCCAGGATGATCGGGGAGGACAGGACCACGTCGGCGCGGCCGTCCCCGCCGGCGAGGACGGGCCAGGTGTGCCGGTTGTCGCAGCCGCGGACGGCGGGCCGGGCCCATTCGGGCGGGTCGGTCATGGACAGGAAGGAGCCCTGGCTGAGGCCCAGCAGGAGGTGGGCGGCGACCAGGGAGCGGGGCAGGGCGCTGTCGCGGCCGGCGCCGGGCTCAGGGGTCCACGTACCGGTGTTCTCGACGACGGCGGTGAGTTTCAGCGCCCGGTAGGGCACGTCGAGTTCCTCGGCGCGCAGCCGGACCTCGGCGTCGATCCGCTCGGCGCGCCGGACCAGCCGGCCGCGTTCGCGGCCGTCGGTGCCGAGGACGGGTTCGGTGTCCTCGCGGGCGGGGCGGACCAGGGGCAGGGTCACCTCGCCCGCGGCCAGCTCGGCGACGGGCACGGTCAGCTCGGCCTGTTCCTCGGTCCCCTCGTCCCAGGGGACGAGGACCCGGTCGGGCAGGTGCAGTTCGGGCACGGCCGTGAACGAGCCGTCCCCGAGGGCCTCTTCGACGGTGCGCCGCCACGCCCGCAGGAAGCGCAGTTCGAGGTGGAGGACGGCCTCGCCCCTGGGCTCCATCACCAGCTCGGTCCGCTGGAAGGAGTGCTCGCCGTGCGCGGGGCCCCAGGCGGGCGGCACCAGGACGCCGAACTGCCAGCGCATCCGGTTCTTGGCGGCGGAGGCCCGGTAGGGGTACAGCACGTACCCCTCGAAGAGGACGGCGTCGGCCAGCTGCCGGGCGGCCGCGAAGCGGGTGTCCGGCGGGGAGGTGGTGGTCACGGGGCGGTCCTCCCGGCCAGCCGGTCGAGCAGTGCGGCGGCCCGGAGCGGCTCCGGGCCGGCGGCGGCGGGGGTCCTCGGGGTCGCCGCGGCGTCCAGCAGGGTGCGTACGGTCGACTCCCAGGAGGCGAGGGCGTGCCGCGAGCGGAAGGCGAGGAGCTCGTCCATGGTGTCGCGGGGCAGCCGCAGCCATCCGCAGCCGGGGAAGTGCTGTTCGATCATCTCCCGCCACACGGACACGGGCATCCGGTACGAGGCTTCGCGGTCCCAGGGGACGGGTTCCACGCGGAAGCCGCCGGAACCGGTGAAGGCCGTGCCGGAGAACAGCATCAGCAGCGGTACGTCGCCGTCCTCCAGGGCGTCGAAGTAGCGGGTGGCGGCGATGTCCATGTCGTAGGTGCAGGGCACGGGCACCTCGGTCTCGGTCTCCCCGGTGAAGCTCGGGACCATGACGGCGACCTGGGCGAACTGGACGGGCTGGAGGGTGGTGCCCCAGCGGGAGCGCTCGCCGAACAGGTCCTGGAGCGCGGCGGCCTCGCCGGGGCCGTAGCCGCGGCGGGCCGGTTCGATGCGCAGCTGGCAGCGCAGGGCGAGGGCGTGGACGCGGGTGGCGCAGGGGGCGGCGACGCGCAGCCGCAGCAGGAGGGTGGGGCCGGCCGCGTAGGGGTCGGTGCGGACCCCGGTGCAGGTGAAGGTGAGGTCGGTCATGGCCGCGGCTCCCCGGCCGGTGCCGCGGCGGGCTGCCGGGCGATGGGTACGGCGCGCCGTTCGACCTCGCCGAAGAAGGTGTCGAGGGCGGCGCGGGCTTCCGCGCCGCCGTCGAAGCCCTGCCACAGCAGTCTCATGCGGCCCACCAGTTCGTAGCAGATGTCGATGGGGACGAGGTAGCAGGCGGTGCTGCCGGGCGTGCGGCGCAGCAGCAGTGCCTCGACGTCGGGTTCGAGGAGGGCGGCGAGCGGGCCGGCGCCGAGGACGCGCTGCCAGGTGTCGGGGTCGAGTTCGCTCTCGGTGGCTCCGGCCGGGCTGGGGTACAGGGCGACGAGCCGGTCGAGGGCGGCGTTGCGGAAGAAGAAGGCGACGCCGACGGGGATCTGGAGGAGATCCCAGGCTTCGTCGTCCCAGCCGTGGCCGGGGTCGCTCAGGTAGCGGTCGGGGACGGTGCGGAAGCGGCCCGCGCCGGCGCCGGGCCGGTCGAAGAGCAGGGCGCAGGGGGTGCAGGCGCAGACCAGGGAGCGTTTGTCGGGCTCCACCAGGTGGCGGTGGCCGTCCCGGGCCACCGCCGTGCCGCACAGTTCGCAGGTCTCGGGGCGGGGGGCGCGGGGCCGGGTGAAGCGCCGCAGGCCGGGTGCGGCGGCGGTCCGCCGGGGGCCGGGGGTCACGGGACCCGCGCCGGGGCCGGGGGCCGGGTGGTGATCTGGAGCAGCGGGGGCGCCGGGGCGGCGGCTGCCAGTTCCACGGCGGTGACCTCGGGGGCGAAGGCGGCCACGACGTCCTCGATGCGCCGCAGGGTGTCCTCGGCGCCGCTGCCGCAGCCGCAGCCGGCGTCGGGGACGGAGCGCAGCCGCAGGGTGCCGTCGCTCTCGTCGTACCCGGCGAGTTCGGCTTCGGGCAGGGAGTCCAGGGCGCGCGCGATCCGGGTGTGGACGTCCTCGGGGTGGAGGTCGTGCAGGGTCAGCAGGCTCGCCGTGAGCTCGTCCTCCAGGAGCGCGGCCAGCGGGTCGGCGCCGGGTGCGAGCGCGGTGAGCCGCTCCACGATCCGGCCGAGGCCGGCTCCGTAGAAGTCCATGAGCACGCGGACCAGTTCCTCGGCGGCCTCGTGGGTCTGCCGGTCGCCGGTGGCGGCGAGCCGGTCCAGGACCTCTTCGATCCGGCGGCCGGCCTGGAGGCCGTCCGCGGTCACGGCGCTCATCCGCCCAGTCCGCTCAGGCCGGTGGGTACGTGCATGGACTTCACGGTCTTGCCGCCGCCGACGTACATGTGGACGCCGCAGGGCAGACAGGGGTCGAAGCTGCGGACGGCCCGCATGATGTCGATGCCCTTGAAGTTCTCCGGGGGGTTCTCCTCGAAGATCGGGGTGTTCTGGACCGCGTCCTCGTAGGGTCCGGGGGTTCCGTAGCTGTCGCGGACGCTGGCGTTCCAGGGGGTCGGCGGGTAGGGGTGGTAGTTGGCGATCTTCCCGTCGCGGATGACCATGTGGTGCGAGAGGACGCCGCGCACCGCCTCGGTGAAGCCGCAGCCGATGGACTCGTCCGGCACCTCGAACTTCTCCCAGGTCTGGCTGCGTCCGGCGCGGACCTCGGCGAGACCCTTCTCGGCGCAGTGCAGTGCGATGCCGGCCGCGTACGCCTGGAAGTAGGTGCGGGCGCGGTTGCGCTCCAGGGCGTTGCTCCACTTCGGGATCCGCCACTCGAAGGTGGTCTCCGGCTTGGTCATGGTGCGCGGCAGGTTGATGACCACGCTGTGTCCGGTGGCCTTGACGTAGCCGACGTCGACCAGTCCGGACAGGGCGGTGGACCAGAGCCTGGCGATGGGGCCGCCGCCGGTGTCGAGGGCGAGGTGGTCCTTGCCGTCGAACCAGCGGGGGGACATCACCCAGCTGTACTTGTCGTCGAAGGCGCGCTTCTGCGGGGCGGGGATGGTGTGCTGGTTCCAGGGGTGGCGGGGGTCGACGGGGTTGCCGAGGGGGTCGTGGGTGACGAACTGCTCCTGGCCCTCCCAGTCGTCGTAGTACGAGCTGCCGAGCAGGATCCGGATGCCGAGGTTGATCTCCGTGAGGTCGTTGGTGACCAGCTTGCCGTCCACGATCACGCCCGGGGTGACGAACATCTTCCGTCCCCAGTCGGTCATGTTGGCGTAGGTGAAGTCGCAGTACTCGGGGTCGTTGAGGGCGCCCCAGCAGCCGAGGAGGACACGGCGGCGGCCGACCTCCTCGTAGCCGGGCAGGGCCTCGTAGAAGAAGTCGAAGAGGTCGTCGTGGAGGGGGACGACCCGCTTCATGAACTCGACGTACCGCATGAGGCGGCTCATGTAGTCCGTGAAGAGCTGGACGGAGGCGACGGTGCCGACACCGCCCGGGTAGAGCGTGGAGGGGTGCACGTGGCGGCCCTCCATCAGGCAGAACATCTCCCGGGTGTAGCGGCTGACCTGGAGGGCCTCGCGGTAGAACTCGCCCTCGATGGGGTTGAGGGAGCGCATGATGTCGGCGATGGTGCGGTAGCCGTGCTCGGCGGCGTGCGGGGACTCGGTGCGCTCGGCGAGTTCGAGGACGCCCGGGTTGGTCTCGCGGACCATCTTCTCGCAGTAGTCGACCCCGACCAGGTTCTCCTGGAAGATGTTGTGGTCGAACATGTACTCGGCGGATTCGCCGAGGTTGATGATCCACTCGCCGAGGTGCGGCGGCTTCACGCCATAGGCCATGTTCTGCGCGTACACCGAGCAGGTGGCGTGGTTGTCGCCGCAGATCCCGCAGATGCGGCTGGTGATGAAGTGCGCGTCGCGGGGGTCCTTGCCGCGCATGAAGACGCTGTAGCCGCGGAAGACCGACGAGGTGCTGTAGCACTCCGCGACCCGCTTCTGCTTGAAGTCGATCTTCGTGTGGATGCCGAGGCTGCCCACGATCCGGGTGATCGGATCCCAGGCCATCTCGACCAGCCCGCTGCCGTCGCCGGCCGCCTTCGTCTTCGGTGTCATCGTGTCTGCCGTGGCCCTTCTTGTGAGGGGGAGCTGGGTGTTCGTCGCGGCGGAGCGGAGGGAAGCGGGCGCGGGGCCGCCGTCACCAGGGCGGGCGGTAGCCGGTGGTCAGCTGCCGGCCCTTCTGGCGCCACTTGGGCTCCTTGTCCACGGTGTGGGTGGTGACCGCCCTGAGCCTGCGGATCACGGCTCCGTAGGCGCCGCTGGCCTTGGTGGACAGGGTCGCGCCGGGCGGCTTGTCCATGAACGGCATGAACTTGTCGGGGAAGCCGGGCATGGTGCAGGCGATGCAGATGCCGCCGACGTTCGGGCAGCCGCCGATGCCGTTCATCCAGCCGCGCTTGGGGACGTTGCACTTGACGACGGGCCCCCAGCAGCCGAGTTTGACCAGGCACTTGGGCGAGTCGTAGGTGTGGGCGAAGTCGCCCTGCTCGTAGTAGCCGGCCCGGTCGCAGCCCTCGTGGACGGTGGCGCCGAACAGCCACGTCGGGCGCAGCTTGTCGTCCAGCGGGATCATCGGCGCGGATCCGGCCGCCTGGTAGAGCAGGTAGGTGAGGGTCTCGGAGAAGTTGTCCGGCTGGATGGGGCAGCCCGGGACGCACACGATCGGGATGCCGGCCTTGGACTTCCAGTCCCAGCCCAGGTAGTCGGGGACGCCCATGGCTCCGGTGGGGTTGCCCTCCATCGCGTGGATGCCGCCGTACGTGGCGCAGGTGCCGATGGCGACGACGGCGAGGGCCTTGGGGGCGAGCCGGTCGATCCACTCGCTGGTGGTGATGGGCTGGCCGGTCGCCGGGTCGTCGCCGAACCCGCACCAGTAGCCCTCGGGCTTGATCTTCTCGTTGGGGATCGAGCCCTCGACGACCAGGACGAAGGGGTCGATCTCCCCTCGCTCGCCCTTGAAGAACCATTCGATGAAGGTGTCGGCGCCGCCGACCGGTCCGCACTCGAAGTCGATCAGCGGCCAGTGCACGGCGATCTTCGGCAGGCCGGGGAGCACTCCCGTGACGATCTCCTCGATGCTGGGCTGCATCGCGGCGGTCAGGGACACCGAGTCGCCGTCGCAGCTGAGTCCGGCGTTGATCCAGAGGATGTGGATCGGGGGGTCCTCTACCGCGCTGGGCGTTGCTGCATCCATGGGGGGTGCTCCTTGGGGAGGGATGCGGGAGGGGTGGGCCGGGGCCTGGGTGTCTGCCCCACCCTTCTTGCTAGCAGGGCCGCGGCCCCGCCGTCCTGTCGGAGGGGGCCGGTCCAGTGACGGGGGGCCGCCGCGCGGGCAGGGGCGCGGTGTGCCGGCCGGGTACGGCGCGCGCCAGGTGCGGCGGGGTCCGGTCGGCCGGCTCCTTGCGCACGAAGGCGCGGCGCAGCGCGTGGTAGGGCGCCGCCGGGTCGCGGAAGGTCTCCCGCATCCGGGCCAGCTCCGCCTCCCGGTAGGCGGCGAGAGGGGTGGCGGCCTCGTCCCGGTCGCGCCGGGCCTTCTTGCGGGCGATGGCGGACTGGGTGGCGGGCGCGGCCGCGAGGCGGACCGCGAGGCGGGCGGTCTCGTCCGCGAACTCCTGCGGGCCGCAGTCGAGGGTCCGGTCGGTCAGGCCGAGCCGGCGGGCGGCGGCGGCGCTGAGCGGCAGGGCGTCGGTCATGAGCCGTTCGGCCACGCCGGTGCCGGTCCGGCGGGGGAGGGTGTAGGTCCAGTACTCGGATCCGTACAGCCCCATGAGCCGGTAGTGCGGGTTCAGGACGGCGCCGGACCTGCACCAGACCTCGTCGGCGGCGAGGGCGAGCATGGCCCCGCCGGCGGCGGCGTTGCCTCCGACGGCGGCGACGACGAGCCGGTCGGTGGTGGTCAGGACCGCCTCGACCAGGTCGTCCATGGCGGTGATGTTGGCCCGGGACTCGGCGGCGGGGTCGGCGGCCGCCTCGATGACGCCGAGGTGGATGCCGTTGGAGAAGAAGTCGCGGGTGCCGCCCAGGACGAGGACGGAGGTGGGGCGGGAGCAGGCCTCGCGGTAGGCGGCGAGCAGGCGGCGGCAGTGGCCGGTGCTCATGGCGCCGCCGGGGAAGGAGAAGGTCAGGAAGCCGGCCCCGCCCTGTTCCCGGTAGCCGATGTCGGTCCAGGTGCGGGTGCCGGGCGGGGGTCCGTCCGGCGGGGCGGGGATCTCGGGGAGGGCGGGCAGCCGGTCCCCGAGGGCGAGGACGGCGGGGAGTTTGACGGGGGCGGGCTCGCCGGCGGCGCGTTTGGCGCGCAGTTCGGGGATCCAGACGGCGCCGTCGCGGGTGGCCCGGCAGACGGCTCCGGCGCGGGTGGCGAGCAGCTGCCCGGGGGCGCCGCGGAGGGTGTCCTCGGGGTGGCCGCCGTGCAGGAACCACTGGCCGCCGAGGAGGTCGTCGAGGACGCCCGGCCGGGAGTCGGCGGCGCGCAGGGCGCGTACGACGGCGTCGGTGGTGTCGTGGTCCCAGTCGATCCGGCGGTGCGGCTGGCGCAGGTAGGGGCGGGCGGTGGCGGCGCCCTGCGGGGCCGGGACGTGGGTGCCGGAGGCGAAGCGCTCGACGGCGAGCAGGACGGCGGCGAGGGCCGCGTCGGCGACCTCGCCGCGGTAGGCGTCGCTCTTGCCCACGGGCGCGAGCGCGCATTCGGCGGCGGCCCAGACGTCGCCGGCGTCCATCTCCTCGTCGGCCTGCAGGACGGTGACGCCCCATCGGGTCCGGTCCTCGGTGAGGGCCCAGTCCAGGGAGGAGGGGCCGCGGTCGCCGACGGGGCCGGGGTGCACGATCAGGCAGGTGTACGCGGACCAGACCTCGCGCGGGACGGCCGTCTTCAGCATCGGCGCGACGACGAGGTCCGGGTGGTGGCGGCGGACGGTCTCGGCGAGGTCCGTGCCGGGCAGGGCCAGCTCGAACGCCACGCTGTGCCCGTGGTCCCGCAGTTCGGCGTGGACCCGTTGGGTGAGGCTGTTGAAGGCGCTCGCGACGAGCAGGACGTGCACGTGATCTCCCAGGCGTCCGGAGCCCCGCGATCGGCGGGCGGTGCGGGTACGGCCGCTGGCGATCGTGGGCCCGCACCCCGCGTCGCGGGCCGAAGCCCGGCAGGGGTGTCACCCGGAAGGGGGGTCCGGGGCCCGCCACCTGGTGGATCGGCGGGCCCGCTCAGCGGTCGTCGCTCTCCCGCTCGGGGCGGGGGCGGTGCTGCGGCGGGTGCGGGCGGACCTGTTCCTCCCGGCCGACGCCGGGCCGCTGCCGCTTCGCGAGGTGGCCGTCGGCGTCGTCGTCCGGGCCGGCGTCCCCGGCCAGGCGGGCTTCGCGGTCGCCGCTCTCGTCCGCCGCCCGTGAGGGCGGGGTCCGTGACCAGCGGTGCTGCCTGTGCTCGCTCATGTCGTACTCCTCGTCTCCCGGGACTCCCCGGGCTCCTCGGAGGTGTAGCGGATCCGGGCCCACAGGGGCAGCGCGTACCAGCACAGCAGGTACCAGGCGACCACGGCGGAAACCAGCCATGGCACGAGGGCGTGGGGTGCCGCGACCCGCAGCACGAGGAAGAGGGCGGAGGTGCAGGTGGCCAGCAGCAGGAGGATGCCGACGGAGATGAGGCGCGAGGCCCAGCGCACCGCCTCCGGCTTGATACGGCGCCCCGAGACGATCCGGTGGAAGGAGACGGGGCCGATGAGCGCGCCGGTGGCCAGGGCGCCGAGGACGACCGTGGCGGTGTAGATCGCCTTGTCGGTTTCGGCCAGTCCCTGGAAGTGCGGGGTGAAGGCGACCGTGAGCAGGAATCCGAAGAGGATCTGCACGCCGGTCTGGGCGACCCGGATCTCCTGGATCAGCTCCTGCCACTGCCGGTCCGCCCGCTCCTCCGCGCTCTCGTCGCGTCCCGGGGACCTCTCTCGCGGCATACGGCCTCCTCCGTCCACCCCGGTCGCCTGCCCGGTGGGCGGCCGGCCAACCCTCCCGGGGCCCGCACGACGCGCCGGCCCCGGAATTGACCCGTCCGCCCCTATGCCCTACCGGCCGGTAAGTGCAGGACGTCGACCGTTCCTGCACATTCTTTTTCTCCGCCCTTTACCCGACCTAGGGGTTCCGGTCATGTGATCGGCGTCACAGGGATATTTCCTGGACAGTCCGACGTAGATCAAGTTTCGATATGGCCTGCGCGGCTGATGATCTCGGTCCGCGACCACGGGGAATTTCCCGAATCCTGTCGTCGGCAACGGCGCTTGACGAGGAGTGGGGGCGTGTCAGTGATCCTGGCGTGCGCACGAGCAAGATTCACGACGTCCGTTCGCGTCCGCGCGGACCGCATTGCGGCAGGCCGATGCTGAGCCGGCTGCTCCCGCCCGCCGGCCCGGCACGCGTCCTCACCGGCATCACCCTGGTGCACACCCTGGGGCAGGGCCTCTGGATGGCACTGAACGCCATCTTCGCGACGGCCGTGCTCGGGCTCTCGCCCGGCCGGTTCGCCATCGGCGTCGGCGTCGCCGCCGGCATCGCCCTCCTGGTCAGCACCCCGACCGGACACCTGGCCGACCGCATCGGCCCGCGCTCCGTGCAGATCTGGTCCTTCATCGCGCTCGGGCCGCTCACGGCGGCCCTGCTCGCGGTGCAGGGCTTCACGTCGTACCTGCTGGTGGTGAGCGCGCAGGCGGTCGCCTACAGCGCCAGCCGCAGCGCCCGCATGGCCATGGTCGCCGGACTGGTGCCCCCGCAGGACCGGGTTTCGGTCCGCGCCTACCTGCGGGCCACGAGCAACGTCAGCGTCTCGGTGGGCGCCGCCCTGGCAGGCCTGCTGCTCGCCGCCGACTCGGTCTGGGCCTACAAGGCGGCCGTCGTCTTCAACGCCTCCACCTACCTGGCCACGGGGCTGCTCACCCTGCTGCTGCCCCCGGTGGCGGCACAGCCGGCCCGCCCCGGACCTGCCCTGACCGTACTGCGGGACCGCCCCTACCTGACGTTCGTGGTGCTGGACGGCCTGCTGTCCATGCACAACCTGCTGCTCGACGTCGTCCTGCCGCTGTGGGTACTGCACCGCACGGACGCACCGCGCTGGATGATCGCCGCGATCCTGCTGACCAACACGGTCGCCGTGGTCCTGCTCCAGGTCAGAGCCGCGCGCGGGACCGACGAGCCGAGCGCGGCGGCCCGGGCCTCACGGTCCGGGGCCCTGTGCCTCGCGGTCGCCTGCGTGGTCTTCTCCTTCAGCGGCGGGGCCTCCGCGACGCTCGCCGGAGTGCTGCTGCTCCTCGGAGCCCTGGCCCACGTGCTGGGCGAGGTACGGCAGTCGGCGGGCAGCTGGGGGATGTCGTTCGGGCTGGCGCCCGAGCACGCCCAGGGCCAGTACCAGGGCACGTACGCCATGGGCTCGGACATGGGCAAGATGATCGCTCCGGCGCTGCTGACCTGGCTCGCCATCGACCACGGCGGCATCGGCTGGCTGGCCATGGCCCTCGGGTTCGCGCTGGCCGGAGCCGCCATGCCGCGCATCGCCGACTGGGCGCGGCGGGGCCGGGAAGCCGCCCCGGACGCCGTCGCGGCCTGACGGGGCCGCGTCCCGGCCCTCCTTTCCGCCCGAATTTTCCGCCATTCATTTCCCTGCTCCAGTTCCGGTGTTTTCCGCGCCGTCGCCCCCATTCCGCGTTGCGGGCCGGCGATGTCGCGCGAAGTGTGAATGACCCGCCGCGACGCAATTCGATTGCGCGGGGTTTGTACATGTGCGCCGCGCGTGTATTCGGCATGTCCGCCGCACGGCAGCCGAACGAAATGCAAACGAGGGGACCATCACTGTGGGCGACATTTCCGCCGACTCACCGCACGCCCTGCAACTGCCCGTGCGGGAGGCCGGGCACGGCGCCCGTGGCAGCGCGGGCAGCGGTACGCACTCCTGGTCCGGCGCCGTGCCGCCGCCGGACGGGGCGGCCGCCGGGGCCGCGGCCGCCGACCTGTGGCACGCCGCGTTCACCGTGCTCGTGCACCGCTACAGCGGTCAGGACGACATCGTGCTGGCCCGGGCGGGCGGCGCGCACGGTGCGCCGGTCGCCGTCCGCTCCCTGCTCGCGCCGGAGCTGACCCTCCCCGCCCTCGCGCTGGGACTCGCCGCCGCTCACCGGGAGGCCGTACGGGAGGCCGTGCCCGGCGCCGCGGCCGACCTCGGCGGCGGCCTGCGGGCGGGCTTCCTGGAGTCGGACGGCACCACTCCCGTGCCGGAGGGCTTCGCGCTCCTGCTGGAGGCCCGGCCCGCACCGGACGGCCCGCTGTTCACCCTGCACTACGACCGGGTCCTGTTCCCCGGAACGCTGATCGCACGGATGGCCGCGAACCTGGACACCCTGCTGGCGGACGCGGCCGCCCGCCCCGGGGCACCCGCGGGCGAGCTGGCACTGCTTTCCCCGCAGGAGTACCGCCGGCTGCTGCACGGGTTCAACGACACGGCCCGCCCCTACGACCGCGACACCCCGCTGCACGCCCTCGTGGAGGCCCAGGCCGCCCGCACCCCCGACGCCCCCGCCGTCGAATGGCGGGGCAGCGTGCTCACGTACCGCGGGCTCGACCGGCAGGCCAACCGGCTGGCCCGGGCCCTGGCCTCGCACGGGATCGCCCCGGGCTCGCGGATCGGCCTCTCCCTGGGCCGCACCCACCACGGCGTCGCCCTGCTGCTCGCCGTCCACAAGGCGGGCTGCGCGTACGTACCGCTCGACCCCGCCTACCCCGCGGACCGGCTGGCCGCCATCGCCGCCACCGCCGACCTGGCCGCCGTCGTCCACGACGGCGACGAGGCCCCGCAGTGGCTCGGCGACGGGCCCGCACGGGCGCTGCCGTGGCGGGAGCTGCGGGAGAAGGCGGAGACCGAGGACGAGCGGCCCCCGGGCGTCACCGTCGACCCGGGGTCCACCACCCACCTCATCTACACCTCCGGCTCCACCGGACTCCCCAAGGGCGTGGTGATCAGCCACCGCAACGTGGCCGCCCTCCTCGCCTGGGCGCAGGAGACGTACGGGGCCGAGGACCTGCGCCGGGTGCTCTTCTCCACCTCGCTCAACTTCGACCTGTCGGTGTACGAGCTGTGGGCGCCGCTCACCCGGGGCGGCTGCGTCGTCGTCGTGGACAACGTCCTCGCGCTCACCGAGGACGACGGGCTGCGCCCGACCCTCGTCAACACCGTGCCCAGCGCCCTGAACGTGCTGCTCCAGCGCGGGGCGGTGCCCGCCTCCACCCGCGTCCTGAACGTGGCCGGGGAACCGCTGTCCCGGGAGCTGGTGAACGAGGCCTTCGCGTCCACCGGCGTCGAGCGGCTCTACAACCTGTACGGGCCCTCGGAGGACACCACCTACTCCACCTGGAAGTGCTTCACCGGGCCCGTCGACGGCGCACCCACCATCGGCGTGCCCGTCCACAACACCACCGCCCTCCTCCTGGACCCGCTCGGCCGGCCCGTGCCGCTCGGCGCCACGGGTGAACTCCACCTGGGCGGCGACGGCCTGGCCGCCGGCTACATCAACGACCCCGAGCGCACCGCGGCCTCGTTCATCGCCGCTCCGGCGCACCTCGGCGAGGTGCCGGGCGGGCGGTTGTACCGGACCGGCGACCTGGCCCGGTGGACGGAGGAGGGCGAGCTCCGCTTCCTGGGCCGCCGGGACAACCAGGTGAAGGTGCGCGGCTTCCGGATCGAACTCGGCGAGCTGGAGGCGGCGCTGCGCGGGGTCGTCGGGCTGCGCGACGTCGCGGCCCTGGCCGTGCGCACCGACGGTGACACCCGGCTGGTCTGCTACGTGGGCCTGGAGGGCGACGGCGTCACCGTCGAGGCCATGGCCGCCCATCTGCGGGCCAAGCTGCCGCACTACATGCAGCCCGCGAGGATCATCGCCGAGGAGCGGCTGCCGCGGCTGCCCAACGGCAAGGTCGACCGCAAGACCCTGGCCGCCCGGGACGTCGACTGGGGGCAGCGGGCCGTCGACGGCGACGCCTTCGACGACCCCGACGAGGCCGAGGTGGCGGGGGTCTGGTCCGATCTGCTCGGCCTGTCCCGGGTCTCCCCCGGTCTGGACTTCTTCTCCGTGGGCGGCCACTCGCTGCTCGCCACCCTGCTGGCGGCGCGCCTGTCCGACGCGGCCGGCCGGCCCGTCCGGGTGGCGGAGATCTACCGCCACCGCACCCTCGCCGAGCAGGCCGGGCTGCTGCGCCGCACCCGCGGGGAAGCGGCGGAGGCGGCCGCCGCCGGGGCGGTGACGGGGCCGGCGGAGCGGCTGCGCGCCGTCGCCGACACCCTGCGCGAGTCCGCCCGCGGCCACGGCGTACCGGGAGCCGGCGCCGCCGTGTTCCTGGACGGCGTGCTGGAACTGACCTACCACGGCGTCACCGACACCGTCTCCGGCGCCGCGTACGGGCCGGACACCCGTCAGCGCGTCACCTGCGTCACCAAGCCGATGCTGGCCTTCGTCGCGCTGCGCCTGGTGGACCGGGGCCTGCTGGGGCTGGACCAGCCGCTGGACGAGCTGCTGCCGCAGGCGTTCCGGCGCCGCGACGGGGGCACCGTGAAGGTGACCCTGCGGCACCTCCTGTCGCACACCAGCGGGGTCGACGACTCGTACGAGGTGTGGCACGACACCGGCCTGCCGGACCTCGGCTCCTACATCGCCACCCTGCCCGCCTACGGTCAGCTGTTCGAGCCGGGCGAGGTGTTCGCGTACTCGGCGGTGGGGACCTCGATCGTCGCCGCGCTGATCGAGAAGCTGCTCGGGGTCCCCTGGCGCCGCGCGGTGAACGAGCTGATGCTCGCCCCGCTCGGCATCCGGGAGGTTCCCGAGACCCTCACCGAGGGCGGCCACTACGGGGGTACGGTCTCGGCCGGCTACGTGTGGACCGAGCGGGTCAAGGGCTACGTGCGCCACGACCCGCCGCCGCAGACCATCGCCGACGACGCGGCCGGCTCGTTCTCCGTGTGCCTCACCCTGGACGAACTGGCGAGGATCGCGATGCTGGCCGTCGACGACGGGGTCGCCCCCGGCGGCGAGCGCCTGCTCTCGGCCGGCCTGGCACGTGAGATGCGCACGCCCCAGATCCCCGTCCCCGGCCACCACTTCATGCACGCCTGGGGCCTGGGCTGGCTGATGTTCGGGCCGTCCGCCTTCGGCTTCAACTCCAACGGCAGCGGCCACCACAACTTCATCCAGATCTTCCCCGGGCAGCGCTCGTTCCTGCTGCTGCTCGCCAACGCCTACCCGGCCTTCGGCCTCTACGAGGACCTGCTGCGGTCCCTCACCGGCGAGGGGCTCATCCGCACCGGCCGCCCGTTCGAGATGGAACTCGACGACTGCGCCGGCCTGTACGCCTCCGACGGCTACCGGCTGGAGGTGCTGCGCGGCGCGGAGCACCTGCGCTACGCGTACTCCGAGCGGCAGCCGGACGGCGCGTGGCTGTGCCTGGACGAGGGCGACCTGGTGCTGTCCGGCGCCGGCGGCTTCAGCTCGATGTCCGAGAAGAACATCCTCGCCGGTTCGATCTCCTTCATCCCCACCCCCGGTACCGCCGTCCCGGGATTCGTCCGCATCGGCCAGCGCTTCGCGAGGAAGACACGATGACCGAACCGCTCCACCCCCCGCACCCTTCCGAACCCGCCGCCCGGCACGTGGTCTTCGTGACCTGGAAGGCGGGCAACGCCCCCGCGTTCGAGGCCGCCAAGCGGCTCGGACACCACGTGACGCTCATCCGCTCGCTGCTCATGGAGCAGGCGCAGAACATCGACTTCGACGCCTCCCCCTACGCGCGCTTCGTCGACCGGGTCCACGTCCTGAAGGACGCCACCGACCCCGCGGCGCTGCGCTCGTGCGTACGGGAGGTCCACCGGGAGCGGCCGGTCGACGGCTTCGTCGCCACCGTCGACGCGCTGGTGGTCCCCGTCGCGCGGATCGCCGAGGAGATCGGGGTGCCCTTCACCGACGCCGGCGGGGCCGAGACGGCCAAGCAGAAGGACCGCTGCCGGGAGGTCCTGGCGGCGGCCGGGGTGGACACCACCCGGTACGCGGTCGTCGGCGGCTTCGAGGAGGCCGCGGCCTTCGCGGCCGCCGGCGGGTATCCCGTCGTCGTCAAGCCGGCCCGGGGCTCCGGGAGCGAGGGCGCCCATGTCGTCGCGGACGAGGAGCAGCTGGCCGGCGTCCTCGCCGGGGCCCCGGAGGACGCGTACGCGGCGGGCATCCTCGTCGAGGAGTACCTGAGCGGGCGGTTCGTCTCCGCCGAGATCGGCCTGGTGCACGGGCGCTTCCTGCGGCTGGCCGTCAGCGAGCGCTCCACCTGGCACCGGCACGAGGCCCTGGAGACCGGTACGACGATCCCCGCCGGGATCTCGCCCGAGGAGCACGACCGGGTGATGCGGTTCGCCGAGGACGTGGTCGGCGCCGTCGGCCTGCGGCTCGGCGTCTTCCACGTGGAGGTGATGCTGGGCGCGGACGGCACGCCCCGGCTGATCGAGCTCAACCCCCGCATCATGGGCTCCTGCCTGCCGAACCTGTTCCGTCTCGCGGGCGGCGGGGACATCTTCGAGCTGCTCGTCCGGATCCACCTGAACGAGCCGATCGAGCGCGGTCCGACGGTCTTCGACGGGTACGCCACGGTCCGCTGGTTCGGTGCCGCCGACCGGGTGCCCACCCCGGAGCGGGTACCGGACCCGGGCTGGGCCGCCGAGCGGTACGGCGACAGCCTGCACTCGTTCACGGTCCGCTTCCCCGAGGGCGACACCCTGCTGCCCTGCCGGGGCAACCTCGGGAACTTCGGCGAGGTCCAGGTCGTGCACCCCGACCGGGCGACGTCGATACGCATCGCCGAGGACATCGTCGCCGGCACGGCCGAGCGGCTCGGTATCGAGGTGACGAGGTGAGGACGACGACCACGACCGCCTTCTTCGACCAGACCCGCCGGCAGCTCGCCCGGCTGGGCCTGCCGGACGGGGACCCGCAGCTCACCCCCGACTCGGACGCCGTCTTCGCCGACGGCGGGCACTTCCGCATCGAGGTGCCGACGGTGAACTCGGTGGAGGCCGCCGAGCGGCTGCTGCGCGAGAGCCGGCGCCGGGGCTTCACCATCAACCGCATCACCGAGACCCGCGGCATGTACCGGCACACGGCCCGCGAGATCGGCGAGTACGTGGCGCTCGGCGAGGAGTTCGGCGCCGAGGTCCTGATGTCGGTCGGCCCCCGCGCCACCAACGACATCGGGGCCGGGGCGCAGACTCCCGAGGGGGCCCGGATCGGCTACCGGCTGCGCGGGCAGGAGCAGGTCGTGCGCGCCGTCGAGGACGTCAAGCGCGGGATCGGCCTGGGCGTGCGCGGGTTCGTCGTCTACGACGAGGGCCTGCTGTGGGTGCTGGGGCGGCTGCGCACCGCCGGCGAGCTGCCGGCCGGGATCCATCTGAAGGTGTCCGCGCACTGCGGGCAGGGCAACCCGGCGTCGGCGCAGATGCTGGAGATGCTCGGCGCGAACAGCTTCAATCCGGTGCGCGACCTGACGCTGCCGATGATCGCGGCGCTGCGGCAGGCGGTGACGGTCCCGCTGGACCTGCACGTGGACAACCCCCGGACCTCGGGCGGGTTCATCCGCACCTACGAGGCCCCCGACATCGTCCGGGTGGCGGCGCCGGTCTACCTCAAGACGGGCAACAGCGCCCTGGAGGGCCACGGCGTCAGCCCGTCCCCCGCGCAGCTGGACGACATCCTGCGGCAGGTCGAGCTGGTCACCGAGTTCGTCGGCCGGCACCACCCCGGGGCCCGGCAGAGCCGCGCCGGATCCGCCGTCCTCCCCCTCGAAGCCGCCGGGAGCGTCCCCGCCCCCGGCCGCCGGACGGAGGTGTGAGCCATGTGCCGCATCCACGGCTGCTTCGGCGGGGAGAACGCCGGGCGGGAGGTGCTCGACGCCGTCGCGGCGGCGATGTTCGAGGGCGGGCCCGACGCGCAGACCGTCCGGCGCGGTGACGGCTGGGCGCTCGGCAACAACCGGCTCGCCATCCAGGGCATCGCCTCCGGCGACCAGCCCTTCGTACGCGGCGCGCTGTGCTGCGTGTTCAACGGGGAGATCTACAACCACCGGCAGCTGCGCGCCGAGCTGGCCGCGCACGGGTACTCCTTCGAGGGCGACTGCGACGGCGACGTCCTGCTGCCGCTGTACGAGCTGTACGGCGACGCCTTCACCAGCCGGCTGGAGGGCATGTTCGCGATCGCGGTGGTCGACGAGCGGGAGGAGCCGTGCCTGAAGCTCTTCACCGACCACGCGGGCATGAAGTCGCTGTACTACTACGTGTCCGCCGATGGCCGCCGGCTGTGCTTCGCCTCCGAACTGCGGGCGCTGGCCCGTTTCCCGGACTTCCCCGACGAGCTGGATCCGCTCGCGGTCGACCGCTACCTCGGCGGGAAGGCGGTCTGGGGCCCGGGCACCGTGTACACCCGGGTCCGTACCCTGGAGCCCGGCTCGGTGCTGCGCTTCGCGGACGGGCGCGAGACGCTCACCCGGACGGCCCTGGAGCCCGCCGAGGTCGACTGGCCCGGCGGCACGCCGACCGTGGAGGCGGCGGCGGAGCTGCTGGACGGGCTGCTGCGCACCGAGATGGGCCGCATGCTCGACGCGGACGTGCCGGTCTGCGTGATCACCAGCGGCGGGCTCGACTCCAGCTACACCACCGCCCTCGCCGCCCACCTGGTGTCCGACGTGGCCTCGTTCAACATCGCCTACCGGGGCGACTGGCCGGCCGACGAGCGCCACTACGCGGCGGAGGTGGCGCGCCACTGCGGTACCGAGCACCATCAGGTGCTCCTCGACCCGGCGGGGTTCCCGGAGCTCGTCGAGCGGTTCACCCGCCACCTCGACCAGCCGAACAACGCCCCGCACAGCCTGAGCACCTTCGCGCTGTTCGAGGCCGTGCACGACGCCGGGTTCAAGGTGGCCCTGACGGGTGACGGGGCCGACGAGCTGTTCGCCGGGTACGCGCGATTCACCAAGGCGGACCGGGACGGCGACTCCGCCTGGCACCGGGCCTACCAGGACACGATGGCCGTCGCCGGCCCGGCGGCGCTCGGCCGGCTGTACACGCCCGGCCACCTGGAGCGCGTACGGGCGGCCGGCGGGCACTTCGGGGACCTCAGCGGCGACGAGCTGGCGCGCCGGGTGCGCTCCGGCCCGCACGGGAAGCTGGAGACGCTGCTGCGCTACGACCAGGCGGAGCGGTTCCCGTACTACATCCTGCGCCGCGTGGACCACCTGAGCATGGCCCACTCGGTGGAGGCCCGGATCCCGTTCCTCCAGCCGTCGGTGATGCGCCTGGCGCACGCGCTGCCCGCCGCCGTGAAGGTGGCCGGCGACACGGTGAAGGCGCCGGTGGCGCGGGCGGCCCGGCCCTGGGTGCCGCGGAGCGTCATCGACCGGCCCAAGCAGCCGTTCACCCTGCCGGTGGCGGCGATGATCAGGCCGGGCGAGGCGCTGTACGACATGGTCGGCGACCTCCTCCTCGGCCCCGGCGCCCGCTGCGGCGAGTACGTCCGCCGGGACGCCGTCCGGGAGCTCTTCCGCTCGCAGACCGAGAGCCCGGGGGCGCACGCCGCCGAGCTGCTCTGGTCCCTCCTGGTCCTGGAGACCTGGCTCTCCGCGCGCGGTCTGACCCCCGCGCCCCTCCGTCCCTAGCCCCTCCGTCCCCATGGAAAGAGACAGGACATGACCGAAACGCCCGAGGCCCGCCCCGCGATCACCTCGCTCCTGGCCGGCGTCACCAAGGCCGACATCCGCCGCGACCCGTTCCCGCACGTCGTGATCAGCGACGCCCTGCCCCAGGAGCTGTACGACGCGCTGGCGAAGTCGATGCCGACCGCGGAGTACATCGGCGAGCGGATCGGCAAGCCGATCACCTCGAACGAGCGCTACAACTACATGTCCGAGATGGTCCTGGCCGACGACACGATGGCGCAGGTGTGGAAGGACTTCGTGACCTACCACTCCTCCCCGGCCTTCTACGAGGAGTTCCTCGACCTCTTCCAGGAGGACCTGCTCGCCAACCTGCCGGACGCCGAGGAGCTGGTGGGTCCGCTGCGCGAGCTGCGGGTCGGCCGCCGCAACCGGGACGGCTTCGAGACGCACGACATCCTGATGGACTGCACGGCCGTCATCAACTCGGCGGTCACCGGCCGCCCCTCGGCCTACCGCGGGCCGCACGTGGACAAGCCGCACAAGCTCTTCGGCGGGCTCTTCTACATGCGCCTGCCCGAGGACGACGCGACCGGCGGCGACCTGGTGCTCTACAAGTACCGGCCGGGCGCGCACAAGTTCCACACCAGCGCCTCCGAGTACGGTGACAACCGCTTCGACATCGACCCGCAGTACGTCGAGGAGGTCACGACGGTGCCGTACCGGAGCAACACCCTGGTGCTGTACCCGATCAACCCGCTCGCCCTGCACGGGGTGTCGGTGCGCAGCCTGACCCAGCACCAGCGGCGCTTCATCGCCCTCGTCGGGGACCTGCCGCGGCAGCTCTTCGACCTCGCGCTCTGAGGAGGAGGCAGCTGTGATCCCCTTCGACCAGCGCACCGGGAAGATCTGGTACGACGGCGCCCTCGTGGACTGGGGCGACGCCCGGCTCCACGTGCTCAGCCACGGACTGCACTACGCCTCCAGCATCTTCGAGGGCGTCCGCGTCTACGGCGGCGAGGCGTTCATGCTCAGGGAGCACATAGCGCGGCTCGGCGCCTCGGCGCGCATCCTGGACTTCGACCTGGAGTACGGCGAGGAGGTGCTGTACGAGGCCACCCGCGCGGTCGTCGCCGAAGCCGGCATCACCGAGGGCTACGTCCGCATGAACGCGTGGCGGGGCTCGGAGATCATCCAGACCGCGGCGCTGAAGACGTCCGTGCACACCTCGGTGGC
Source organism: Streptomyces sp. NPDC037421 (assembly GCF_055602105.1). NCBI lineage: Bacteria > Bacillati > Actinomycetota > Actinomycetes > Kitasatosporales > Streptomycetaceae > Streptomyces > Streptomyces sp. NPDC037421. Next base: position 291,442 of record NZ_JBVJWV010000003.1, on the reverse strand, counting down.
CGCGTGGGAGCTCCCCGCGGGCTACTACGCGGCGGAGGACGCCGTGGACCAGGGGATCTCCCTGGTCACGGGCCGCTACCGCAGGCCTTCGCCGGAGTACGCCCCGGTCAAGAGCAAGGCCGCCGGCAACTACATGATCGGCACGGTCAGCAAGAACGAGGCGCTGCGGGCGGGCTTCGACGACGCCCTGCTCCTCGACGACCGCGGGAACTTCGTCGAGGCGACCGGGGCGCACCTGTTCTTCACCAAGGACGGGGCGCTGTACACCCCGACGACCCGCTGCACCATCGACGGGATCACCCGGGCGTGCGTACTGGCGATCGCCGAGCGGGAGGGGATCGAGTGCGTGGTCGCCGACCTGGCCCCGGCGTTCGCGGGCGAGGCCGACGGCGCGTTCCTGTGCGGGACCGCGTGTGAGATCCTCCCCGTCGGCCGCCTCGATGATCATCACTACGACGTCGCCGGCAACGCGGTGACACGCACGATCGTCACGGCCTACCGGGAGCTGGTCCAGGGGCGCGCCGAGCTGCGCGTTCCCGGCGGCCGGGCCCGGTAGGAAGCCGTCGCGACAGGGAAACAGGCCCCTCCCGAGGGGGCCGCAAGAGCAAGGGCACGTGCATGGGAGCGGTAGATGCTCTGGAAAAACTCGCACCGGTGGTGCTGGCCTTCGGCTGCGGGGTCGTCCTGGCACGGCGGAAGGTGGTGCCGGCCGAGAGTTCCAAGGTGTTCGCGGACTACGCGTTCCTCTTCGCCGTGCCCTGCTTCCTCTTCGCGAACATCTACCGCAGCGACCTGGGGGCCCTGTTCAACTGGCGGGCCATCAGCGGTTACGCGGCCGCCGCGTGCGCCGCGGCCGCGCTGATCGGCGTACTGGCCTGGTTCCTGGGCGTACGCGACCCGCGCGGCGTGGCGCTGCGGATCATGGCCGCCGTCCAGGTGAACACGGCCTACTTCGCCGTGCCGGTGTTCATCATGCTGTTCGGGAACGCGGCGCCGATCTTCCCGGTGCTGCTGTTCCAGGTCTGCGTGCTGTCCCTGATCATCATCTCGATCATGGAGCTGGGGCGGCCGGACCGGGTCGGGAGTCCGGCCCGGCGGCTCGGGTCCGCCGTGGCCGCCTCGCTGATGACCCCCGTCGTGATCGCCTGCAACGCGGGCATCGTGCTCAACCTGCTGCCCGTCACGGTGCCCGGGGTCGTGCTCGACAGCTTCACCTTCGTCGGCGACAGCGCCTCGCCCGTCGCGCTGTTCGCCCTCGGCCTGCACCTGGGCGGAAGCGGGATCAAGATCCGCGGCACCACCATGGAGGAGGTCTGGATCACCGGCTTCAAGTGCGTGGCGCTGCCGCTGATCACCTACACGGTGTGCCGCTTCGTCTTCGGGGTGGAGGGCGAGTGGCTGAGCTACCTCGTCCTGATCGCGGCGATGCCCGCGCCCCAGAACCTGTTCATCTTCGCCCAGCGCTACGACGTCGGGGTCGACATGTCGGCCTCCCTCGTCATCAAGAGCTCGGTCGTCGCGCTGCTGCTGCTCCCGCTGTGGACCCAGCTGGTGGCCCATCCGTCCTAGGGGTGGGGGGGGGGGGGGGGGGGGGGGGGGGGGGGGGGGGGGGGGCCCCGCCCCCCCCCCCCCCCCCCCCCCACCCCCCAAGCCATACCGATCGTCTAGAAAGGCACAACCGTGACGCAGACCGCGCAGACCGCGCAGCCCACCGGGATCTCCGTCGAGCAGGTGGCCGGCCGCATCGGGGCCGAGATCTCCGGGGTCGACCTGGGCCAGGAGCTCGACGAGGCCGTGGTGGCCGAGATCCGCCGGGCCGTCCTCGCCCACCGGGTCGTCTTCTTCCGCGGCCAGGACATCACCCACGCCCAGCACATAGCCTTCGGCCGCCGCTTCGGCGCGCTGACCCGCCGCCCGGGCAAGAAGCACGGGGTGCACCCCGAGGGGCACCCGGAGATCCTCACCGTCGACCCGAAGGCGGACACCGAGCGCTACGGGGCAGACTTCGAGGAGCACTACCGCCGCAAGTGGTCCTCCCCGCTGGCCGGCTGGCACAGCGACCTCACCCAGGCCGTCAACCCGCCCAGCCTCTCCATCCTGCGGGCCGAGCGGACCCCCGCCTTCGGCGGTGACACCCAGTGGACCAACACGGTCGCCGCGTACGAGGGCCTGTCGGCGCCGCTGCGCGAGTTCGTGGACGGGCTGACCGCCGAGCACGCCTTCTTCACGGCCGTGCACCTGCGCCACTCCGACGAGCGCGACCGCGAGATCCTGCGGATCTACTGCGAGGACCCGCAGGTGGCCGTCCACCCGGTGGTGCGGGTGCACCCCGAGACCGGCGAGAAGGCCCTGTTCGTCAGCCCCGGCTCGACCACCCGGATCACCGGGTTCACCGAGCTGGAGAGCCGCCACCTGCTGGAGCTGCTGTTCCAGCACCTGACCAGCGCCGAGTACACGGTCCGCTTCCGCTGGGAGCCGGGCAGCATCGCCCTCTGGGACAACCGCAGCACCTGCCACTTCGCCCCCACCGACTTCGCCCACCTCGACGTCGACCGGGTCATGCACCGCGTGACGGTCCTGGGGGAGCCCGCGCGGGGGCCGCACGGCTTCGTCTCGCAGCTCGTGGAGGGGGAGCCGATGCGGGCCTGGTAGACGGCGCGCCCCGGCGGGCATAGAGGTCGGGCCACGGACGTACGGACCCCGGAGTGCCCCATGAGCCCCAGCGCCGCCGATGCCCCCGCTCCCCCGCCGGAGGGTCCCCCCGGGGGAGCGGCCGTCTCCCGCCGGGAGTTCGACGCCCTGTTCGAGGCGGTCCGTACCTGGGGCCGCTGGGAGGCGGCCGGGCGCGGCGCCTGGAACAGGGTGACGGCGGACCACGTTCGCGGGGCCGCCGCGCTGGTCCGCTCGGGCACGGTCGTGCCCCTGGGGCGCCCCTGGGACACCGTCCCCGGGCCGGACAACACGCGGCCGGCCCTGCACCACATGACCGACCTCGGGGACGTGGAGGGCCCGGAGCCGTCCGCGTACAAGGACTTCCTCGGCGCGGACTACCACGGCAAGTCGGTCAGCCACCTCGACGCGCTGTCGCACATCGGCTACCGGGGGCGACTGTACGACGGACGGGTCGCGCGCGAGGAGGCCGGCGCCGGGGGCGTCCGGTTCGGGTCGGTGGCGGCCCTCGGCCCGCTGGTCACCCGGGGCGTGCTCCTGGACCTGCCCGCCGTCCTGGGGGTGCCCTGGCTGGAACCGGGGCACGCGGTGCGGGCGCAGGACGTCCTGGCCGCGGAGGAGGCCCTCGGTGTGCGGATCGGGGAGGGCGACGCGGTCCTGCTGCGCTCCGGACGGTTCCGCCGCCGCCGGGAGCTCGGCCCCTGGGATCCGGGAACGGGCAGCGCCGGCTGGCACGTGGACGCCGTACCGCTGCTGGCGGAGCGGGCCGTGGTCCTGCTCGGCGCCGACGGCGACAGCGACGTACGGCCTTCGCCGGTGGAGGGCCTGCACTCGCCCGTCCACACCCTCGCCATCACGGCGATGGGGGTCCCCCTGCTGGACAACCTCGACCTGGAGGCGCTCTCCGCCGCCTGTGCCGGGGCGGGCCGCCATGCGTTCCTGCTCGTGGTGACCCCGCTGAACGTGCCGGGCGGGACGGGCTCACCCGTCAATCCGGTCGCGGTGCTGTGACCGGCCCTCGCGCGGTCATGCAACCCCCACGCCCCGACAAAACGTGAGGAATATACTCAAAATCGGGCCATCGAGCTGCTCCGACGAGGGAAGTGGTGCACATGGGGGTCGTGGACGGCCTCACCGGCCCCGTGCAGTCCCGTGACCGGTTCCTGCACGGCGGGTCGGCCGAGTCGGTCGTGCGGAGCGTGCGCAGTCCGATCCTGAGTTCGTGGCAGCGCAGCATGCTGCTGGGACTGTCGCCGGACCAGACCGAGCTCCCGTTCACCGAGGACTTCGACGCGGAGGGTCCCGTCGTCCGTGCCGCCGCACCCGTGCTCGACCGGCTGGCGTCGCTCTTCGCCGGCAGCCGGATGAACATCTGTCTCGCCGACGGCCACGGCACCGTGCTCGCACGCCGCTTCGGCGACAGGTCCCTGCCCGGCCGGCTGCCGGCCATCCAGACCCAGCCCGGCTTCGTGTTCGCCGAGCGGGTCGCGGGGACGAACGGGATCGGCCTGACCCTCGCGGAGCGCCAGCTCGTCCAGGTCAACGGCGCCGAGCACTTCGCCGAACGCTCCCAGTCCAGCGCCTGCACGGCGGCTCCCATCCGCGACCAGCTCAGCGGGCACATCGAGGGCGTCCTGTGCCTCGGCTACCCCTACACCGACGCCGACCCGGCACTGGCCGCGGTCGTCCGCCGGGCCGCCGAGGCCATCGAACGGCGGCTGATGGAGCAGAGTTCGGCGCGCGAGCGCGGGCTGCTCCAGGCCTATCTGGAGGCCGGCAGCCGGGTCCGGGCCCACGGGGACACCCTCGACGGGCATCCGGTGACCCTGGCCGAGCTGCTGCTGAGCGAGCTGGAGCAGAGCGACCACACGACCCTCAAGGAGAAGGCCACCGAGCTGCTGTCCGGCGCGCGCCGGGCCGCCGCGGAGGTGTTCCTGTCCCACGGCCGGCGGGTCACCCTCGTCAGCCGGCCCGTGACGAGCCCGGCCGGGGTGGAGGGGATCGTCGTCGAGGCGCTGCTGCCCGACGAGGAGGAGCACCACGCCCCCGCCCCCGCGCCCCTCCACGCCCACGCCGCCCCGCCCCCGTCCGGGAGCATGCGCGCAGCTCCCGCCCCGGCCTCGGGCCCCATGGGTACCGGAGCGGTCCGGGGGCTGGTGCTGGTCGGCGAGCCGGAGGTGGGGAAGTACGCCGTCGCGGCACGCCGGCGCCTGGAGCTGCTGGCCGAGGCCAGCACCCGTATCGGCACCACGCTCGACGTGGGCCGCACCGCCCGGGAGCTGGCCGAGACCGCGGTCCCGAGGCTGGCGGACTTCGTCACCGTCGACGTGCCCGAGTCGGTGCTGCGCGGGGAGGAGTCCGGCGACCCGACGGGAGAACTGCACCGCACGGTGGTGCACGGCATCCGCGACGACTGCCCCTTCTACCCGGTCGGCGAGCGGCTGGTGCTCCGCCCGACCACGCCCCACATGCGCTGTCTGGCGACGGGGCAGCCGGTGCTGGAGCCCGAACTGAAGGCGGCCTTCGGCTGGATCGCCCAGGACCCGGAGCACGCCGAGCTGCTCCTCGCCCACAACGTCCACTCGCTGATCACCGTGCCGCTGCTCGCGCGGGGCGTCGTCCTCGGCGTCGCGTGCTTCTACCGCTCCCGCAACCCCGCCCCGTACGGGGACGACGACCGCTCCCTCGCCCAGGAACTCGCCGCCCGCGCCGCCCTGTGCATCGACAACGCCCGCCGCTACACCCGCGAGCACACCCTGGCCCTGAGCCTCCAGCGCAGCCTGCTCCCCCACGGTCTGCCCGAGCAGAGCGCCGTGGAGGTCGCCCACCGCTACCTGCCCGCCGAGTCCGGGGTGGGCGGCGACTGGTTCGACGTCATCCCGCTGTCCGGGACCCGCGTCGCGCTCCTCGTCGGCGACGTCGTCGGCCACGGACTGCACGCCGCGGCGACCATGGGCCGGCTGCGCACCGCCGCCCGCAACTTCGCCGAGCTGGAACTGGCCCCCGACGAACTGCTCACCCACCTGGACAACCTCATGGTGCGCCTGGACCGCGAGGAGGTCGGGGACGACCCGGCCCTCGGCAGCAGCGCGATCGTCGGCGCCACCTGCCTGTACGCGGTCTACGACCCGACCACCCAGCGGTGCACGATGGCCCGCGCCGGCCACCCGCCGCCCGCCCTGCTGCTGCCCGACGGCACCGTGACCTTCCCCGACCTGCCCGCCGGGCCCCCGCTGGGCCTGGGCGGTCTGCCGTTCGAGTCCGCCGAGATCCACCTCCCCGAGGACAGCCGGCTGGTCCTCTACACGGACGGCCTCATCGAGGACCGCCACCGCGACATCGACCTCGCCCTCGAAGAGCTGCACCGCACCCTGGCCAGCGACCCCGGCCGCTCCCCCGAGGACACCTGCCAGGCGGTCATGGACGCCTTGGCCCCCGAGCACCCCGCCGACGACATCGCGCTCCTGGTCGCCCGCACCCACGCCACTCCCCCGGACCGGATCGCCGCCTGGGAGCTGCCGGCCGACCCGGCCCGCGTCTGCGACGTCCGCGCCGCGGCCGTGGAGCAGCTCGGCCGGTGGGGCCTGGAGGAGTCCGCCTTCGCCACGGAGCTGCTGCTCAGCGAGCTGGTCACCAACGGGATCCGGTACGGCGGCGGCGATCCCGTCCGGGTGCGCCTGATCCACGACCGCACCCTGATCTGCGAGGTGTACGACTCCAGCAACACCGCCCCGCGCATGCGCCAGGCGGCCAACACGGACGAGGGCGGCCGGGGCCTGTTCCTCGTGGCCCAGCTCGCCCAGGCCTGGGGGACCCGCTACACGCCCGACGGAAAGGTCATATGGGCGGAATGCGCCCTGGACGCGGCGTGACCCGGTAGCGGCGGCAAGGTCATCTAGAGTCGAGGAATGAGCCCACCTCCGCGTTCCGGTGGAGAACCCCTCGTCCGCGTGCGAGGTCTGCGCAAGCGCTTCGGCGGCACCCTCGCGCTGGACTCGGTCGACCTCGACCTGTACCGCGGCAGCGTCCTGGCCCTGCTCGGCCCCAACGGCGCCGGGAAGTCCACCCTCATCAAGGTGCTCGCCGGGGTCCACCACGCCGACGCGGGTGAGGTGACCGTGACCGGCCGGCCGCTCGGTTCCCACGGGGCCGCCCGGCACATGTCCTTCATCCACCAGGACCCGGGCCTGGTCGAGTGGATGACGGTGGCCGAGAACATCGCCCTGGGCACGGGCTACCCGCGCCGCGCCGGCCTGATCTCCTGGCGGCGGACCCGGGAGCGGTGCGAGGAGGCCCTGGGCATCGTCGCCGGGCACCTCGACGCCGACGCCCGGATCGCCGACCTCGCCCCCGCGGAGCGTTCGCTGGTCGCCATCGCCCGCGCCCTGGCCGCGCGGGCCGAGGCCATCGTCCTCGACGAGCCGACCGCCACCCTGCCCGCCGCCGACTGCGCCCGGCTGTTCGGCGTACTGCACTCCCTGCGCGACCGGGGGCACGGCATCCTCTACGTCAGCCACCGGCTCGACGAGGTGTACCGGGTCGCCGACGCGTTCGCCGTCCTGCGCGACGGCCGCGTGGTGGAGCACGGCCCGCTCGCCGGGTACGGCCCCGGCCGGCTGGTACGCGCCGTCGTCGGGCACGAGCCGGCCGCGCGCCGCCCCGCCGCACCCGCGGCTCCCGCGGCCGGCCCGCCCCTGCTGCGCCTGGACGGGGTACGGACCGAGCACGCCGGACCGGTCGGCCTGGAGCTGCGCGCCGGCGAGATCCTCGGCATGGTCGGCCTGACCGGCGCCGGGCACCGGGAGCTCGGCCGTGCGCTGGCCGGCGTCCGCCCGCCGCGCGGCGGGCGGGTGCTGCTCGACGGCCGCCCGTACCGGCCGCGTACGGTCCGGGACGCCGTCGGCGCCGGTGTCGGCTTCGTGGCCGGGGACCGCCAGGCGGAGGGCTGCGCCCCGGAGCTGACGGTACGGGAGAACTTCCTGGCGAACCCGCGCGCCGCCGGTGTGCCCGCGTGGCGCTGGACCTCCCCCCGGCGCGAGCGCGCCGAGGCCGCCGCGCTGATCGACCGGTTCTCCGTACTCCCCCGGGACGGCGAGGTGCCCATCGCCACGCTGTCCGGCGGCAACCAGCAGAAGGTGATGGTCGGCCGCTGGCTGCGCGGCGGGCTGCGGCTGCTGGTCCTGGAGGAGCCGACGGCCAGTGTGGACGTGGGGGCCAAGGCGGTGGTCCACCGGCTGCTCGACGAGGCCGCCGCGTCCGGGCTGGGGGTGCTGCTCGTCTCCACCGACTTCGAGGAGGTCGCGGACCTCTGCCACCGCGCGCTGGTCTTCGTCCGGGGGGCGGTGGGCGCCGAACTCGCCGGCCGGGACCTGACCGTGGCCGAGCTGACCCGGACGGCCTCGGCCATGCCGGCCGTGACCGGAACCGCGACGGGCCCATGACCCCTTCCCCGGAACCCCGGTCCCCGCTGGAGCGGCTGCGCGGGCACCACATCGGCAGCTACGGCCTGCCGGTGCTGGCCGCCCTGCTCTTCCTGGTCTTCTCGCTCCTCCTGCCGCAGACCTTCCCCACCCGGGACAACGTCTCCGCGATCCTGTCGAACCAGGCGGTCCCGGCCGTCCTCGCGCTGGGGGCGACGATCCCCATCGCCACCGGCAGGTTCGACCTGTCCATCGGCTACGGGCTGGGCCTGGCGCACGTGATGGTGATGCGGCTCGTCGTGACGGAGGGCTGGCCCTGGCTCCCCGCCTGCCTGGTGGTGGTGTGCGGGGGCGCGGTGGCGGGTGTGCTGACCGGTGCGATCGTCGAGTTCGGGCAGATCGACTCCTTCATCGCCACCCTGGGCACCGGCAGCATGATGTACGCGGTCACCGGCTGGATCACCGGCGGCGCCCGGATCGTCCCCGGCCCGGAGGGCCTGCCGGCCGCCTTCACCGCCCTGTACGACTCCCGGTTCCTCGGGCTGCCGCTGCCGGCCTTCTACGTGCTGGCCGTCGCGGCCGTCGTGTGGGTGGTGCTGGAGCGGCTGCCGGCCGGCCGGTACCTGTACGTCATCGGCTCGAACCCGCGGGCCGCCGCCGTGCTCGGCATCCCCACCCGCGCCTACTGCGTGGCCGCCTTCGCCGGCTCGGGCCTGGTCACCGGTTTCGCCGGGGTGCTGCTCGCCGCCCAGCAGCAGACCGGCAACCCGAGCACCGGGCTGGACTACCTGCTCCCGGCCTTCGTCGGCGCCCTGCTCGGGTCCACCACGATCAGGCCGGGCCGCGCCAACGCCCTCGGCACCGTCGTGGCCGTCGCCGTGCTCGCCGTCGGGCTCGCCGGGATCGGCCAGCTCGGGGCCCAGTTCTGGGCCACCGCGCTGTTCAACGGCGGGACCCTGCTCATCGCCGTCGGCCTGGCCGGCTACGCCGCCCGCCGCCGGCTGCGGGCCGGTGCCGCCGCCTCCCGTCGGCCGCCCGGCCGAGAGCCGCCCGCACCGGCCCAGGCCGGCCCGTCGTAGCAGTTCGTACGCGCACCCACGCCAGGAGCACCGTGTTCCCGAAGCACCCGAACCCGAGAACGCCCCTCACCACCGCGGCCCTGCTCGCGGCGGCCGCCGCCCTCCTGGCCGGCTGCGGCGGCGGCCCGCCGTCCGGCAACGGGCCGTCGAAGGCCGGCTGTCCCGGGACCCTCCCCCGGGCCGAGGCCGCCGTCCGGCGGGCCGAGACCGCCGACGCCTCCTGGAACGGGCCGGCCGCCGGGCCGGCGGCCGTTCCCGGCAAGAGCATCGTGTACGTCGCCCAGACGATGACCAACCCGGGCGTCGCGGGAGTCGCCAAGGGCGTCGAGGAGGCGGCGAAGGCCATCGGCTGGCAGGTCCGGGTGATCGACGGGGACGGCACCCCGGCCGGCATCCAGGCGGCGCTCAGCCAGGCGGTCACCCTGAAGCCCTCGGGCATCGTCATCGGCGGGTTCGACCCCCGCCAGGCCTCGCGGCAGATGGCGGCGGCCGGCGCCTCGGGCATCCCGGTGGTCGGCTGGCACGCGGTGGACTCCCCCGGGCCCAGCCGGGACCCCGCGCTCTTCACCAACGTGACCACCAGGGTGGAGGACGTGGCGAGGATCAGCGCGGACTGGATCATCGCCCGGTCCGGGGGTGACGCCGGGGTCGTCCTGTTCACCGACGACTCGATCCCCTTCGCCCGGAACAAGGCCGACCTGATCGAGCGGGAGCTGGCCACCTGTTCCGGCGTACGGCTCCTGACGTACGAGAACATCCCGATCCCGGACGCGAGCAGCCGCACCCCGCAGGCGGTCTCCTCCCTGCTCGCCCGCTTCGGGAAGGACTGGACCCACTCGGTCGCCATCAACGACCTGTACTTCGCCGACGCGGCCCCGGCCCTGCGGGCGGCCGGACGCCCGGGCTCGGGGCCGCCGCTGAACATCGGCGCGGGCGACGGCGACCCCTCCGCCTTCCAGCGCGTCAACAGCGGGCAGTTCCAGGCGGCCACCGTCCCCGAGCCGCTGTCCCAGCAGGGCTGGCAGATCGTGGACGAGTTCAACCGCGCCTTCGCCGGGCAGCCCGCCAGCGGCTACGTCGCCCCCGTCCACATCGCCACGGCCGGCAACAGCCGGGGCGCCACCTCCTGGGACCCGCCGGGTTACCGCGAGGCGTACCGGAGGATCTGGCAGGCCGGAGAGGCCCATGAGTGAAGCTTCAACCACCTTGCTCCACAGGAGAGTTGACCGTCACCCGATATGACCGGCGCCGTGCGCGCGTGGCATGATCAACCTTCACGTTACCTACCAGTAACGGCACTTCCCCCCAATTCGAAGGTCACACCCACGTGCGTACGCTCGCCAGACGCCTCCTGCTGCCCGGCCTGACCGCCCTCGCGCTCACCACCGCCGGCTGCTCCTCCCCGGCCCCCGTGAACACGGCCGGACCGGGCAGCCCCGCGGCCCTCCCCTCCGCCTCCGACGGCACGCAGCGGCTCGACGTGGACGCCGCTCCCCAAGGGGCGGGCGCCCCCTCGGCCATCGCCCGCACGCGCGGCGGCCAGGGCCCCGAGAAGGCCCCGCTGAAGGTCGCCTCCTACGACAAGGCCAGCGGACGCGCCGTCATATCCGCGGCCCCGCAGGGCGGCGGCGCCTCACCGAAGCGCTCCGCCGCACCCTCCGCCGGCCCGTCCTCCGGCTCCTCCTCCGCGGCCGCCAAGCCCGTCGCGGTGGGCGACGTCATCGCCAGCGCCCCGGCGCCCGGCGCCCCGGACGGCCTCCTCGCGAAGGTCACCGAGGTCGTCGGCAAGACCGACCGCGGCACCGAGGTGAAGACCGCTCCGGCGACGCTGGCCGCCGCGCTCGGCGACGACAAGGCCGACGGCAAGGTCCCCGTCGACCCGGCCTCGGTGGTCGTCGAGCCCCTGATGAAGGGCGTCACCTTCTCCTGGGCCAAGGGCCAGGGCGTCAAGTCCGGGCCCCAGGGCGCCAAGCTGCCCCTGGGCAACCTGCGGCTCGACGTGGACGCCGCCGTGGACACCGCCAAGGACGCCCCCGCGTCGGCCGGCGCCTCGGTGTCCGGCTTCGTACAGCTCGCCCCCCAGGTCGAGTTCTCCTACGACGGCAGCAAGGGCGGCGGCCACGGCCCCGACGCGGCCTTCCTCGGCATGAGCGGCGACTGGTCCTCCCAGTGGGCGCTGAAGGGCCGCGCCGCCGCGAGCACGGGCGCGCCCCAGCGGATCCCGTTCGCCAAGCTGCGCAGCAACCCCGTCCTCCAGGTCGGCCCGGTCCCCGTCGTCGTCAACCTCGAACTGACCTGCTACGTACAGGTGGAGGCCGACGGCAAGGTCACCCTCGACGTCCAGCAGGACGTCAAGGGCGACTTCCGCGTCGGCGGCAGCTACGCGACGGGCAAGGGCTGGACCCCGGTCAGCACCTCGGCCGTGCACAGCACCCCGGTGAAGGCGGCCGTCAGCGCCGCCGGCCGGGTCAAGGGCGCCCTCGGCGCCGAGGCCTCCGTGGGCCTGTACGGGGCCGTCGGCGTCACCGCCGACTTCGCCCCCTACCTGCGCGGCGAGGCCGACGCCTCGGCGAGCGCGTCCACCGACGGGAAGACCTCGGCCAACGGCTCCTGGGCGCTGTACGGCGGCTTCGACCTGAGCGGGCAGCTCCAGCTCCAGCTGTCCGTGTTCGGCACGCCGGTCGTCGAGCGGCGCGTCCCGCTGGGCGCCCTGCACCGCGAGTGGCCCCTGGTGAGCGGCCGCGCCGGGCAGTGACGCACCCGCCCGGCCGGGCTCCGCGCAGTCCGGTCAGGCTGCGGGGCCCGCGCCGGGCGCCGGGGGCAGCGGGGGCAGGGCCGGCCCGTGCAGCCAGGCCGCGAACAGGCCGTCCAGCGGCCCGGCGGCATATCCCGCCGCGTGGGCGGTGAAGGCGGCCGTGGTCACCACCCCGTGCCGGTGCAGGGCCGCCCAGTCGCGGACCATGCGGAAGAACGCCCCGTCGCCCAGGGCGCAGCGGACGGCGTGGACGGCGAGGCCGCCCCGCTGGTAGAGGCGGTCGTCGAACATCAGCCTGCGGCCCGGGTCGGCCAGCCGCAGGTCCTGCGGCAGCGAGGCCAGCAGCCGGTGCGCGGCGGCCGCGTGGTCGTGCGCGGTACGGCCTCCGGAGCGCTCCGACCAGAGCCATTCGGCGTACTTGGCGAAGCCCTCGTTGAGCCAGATGTGGCGCCAGTCGGCGATGCCCACGCTGTTGCCGAACCACTGGTGGGCCAGCTCGTGGGCGACGAGCCGCTCGGAGCCGCGCGCGCCGTCCACGTGGTTCGTGCCGAACAGGGACAGCCCCTGGGCCTCCACGGGGACGTCCAGCTCCTCGTCGGCCACGACCACCGCGTACTCGCCGAAGGGATAGGGGCCGAAGAGCTCCTCGAAGAGCCGCATCATGGCGGGCTGCCGGGCGAAGTCCCGGGAGAAGCGCGGCAGCACGTGGGCGGGCACGTGGGCGGTCTGCGGCACCCCGACGGGGCCCGGGTCGCCGAGCAGCACCGTCTGGTACTGGCCGATGGCCAGGCCGACCAGGTAGCTGGGGGTGGGCGCGGACTGCTCGTACACCCAGGTGGTGGTGCTGGCCCTGGTGGTCCGGGTGAGCAGGCGGCCGACGGCGGCCACGGTGTAGGCGGACGGGGTGTTCAGGGAGATGTGGTAGGCGGCCTTGTCCGCGGGCCGGTCGTTGCACGGGTACCAGGAGGGCGCGCCGACGGGCTGGCTGGCCACCAGCGCCCCGTCGGTCAGCTCCTCCCAGCCGAGGCCGCCCCAGGGGCTGCGCACCGGTCTGGGGTTGCCCGCCCAGTGCACCTCGACGGTGAAGGCGGCACCGGGGTGCAGGGCCTTGGCCGGCCGGATGCGGAGCCGGCCGGCCCGGTGGGTGTAGTGCGGGGCGCGGCCGTCCACCAGGACCCGGCCGATCCGGAAGGCCGCCAGGTTGAGGTGGAACTCGGCCAGCGGGGCCGGCCCGGCGATGGCGCTGAGCCGGGCGGTGCCGGCCAGCCGGTTGGGGCCGGGCCGGTATTCCAGCGCGAGTTCGTAGCGGTGCACCCGGTACCGGGGGTCGCCGTTGTCCGGGAAGTACGGGTCCGCCGCCGCGCTCTGGCCACTCATCGCCGGTTCCGCTCCCCGCTACCGCCACGCCTCGATCGGATTGCCCAGCCAGCGGGTGTCGGCGGGGACGGACTCCCCGGCCATCACGAGGGAGGCGGGACCCAGGGTGCTGCGTGCCCCGACCGTGCTCCCGGGCAGGACGATTCCGCCCGGGCCCAGGGTGGCGCCCTCGCGGAGGACCACAGTATCCGTCCGCAAGATCCGGTCGTGGAAGAGGTGCGTCTGCAACACGCAGCCCCGGTTGACGCTGACCGCGTCGCCGAGGGTCACCAGGTCCGTCTCGGGCAGCCAGTAGCTCTCGCACCACACGCCCCGGCCGATGCGGGCCCCGAGCCCGCGCAGCCACAGGACCAGCAGCGGGGTTCCGGGGACGGATCCGGCGAGCCAGGGCACGGCCAGGACCTCCACGAAGGTGTCGGCCAGTTCGTTGCGCCAGACGAAGCCGCTCCACAGCGGGTGTTCCGCCCGCCGGTGCCGGCCGACCAGCAGCCACTTGGCCGCCACGGTGACGGCGCAGGCGGCCGCGCCCGCGGTGAGCAGGACCGCTCCGGACAGCAGGGCGGCGCCCGGGACCCCCAGCGCGTCCCTCGCGCCCAGTGCGCACAGCGCGGCCAGGGTGAGGACGGCCAGGGCGGCGGAGCAGAAGACGGGCAGGAGCCGGCACGCCTCGACCAGGCCGCGCGCCCACAGCAGCCGGGCGGGCGGGTCGTACGTGCGGCTGCCGTCGGCGGCCGCGGCGGACCGGGGCAGCCGCACCGGCGGCAGGCCCAGGTACGAGCTGCCCTTCTTGGCCTTCTTCGGGGTGGCGGACAGTACGCCGACCAGCCCGCCGTCCGGCACGCTGCGGCCGGGCGCGGTCATCCCGGAGTTGCCGAGGAAGGCCCGGCGGCCGATCTCGGAGCGGCCGATCCGCATCCAGCCGCCGCCTCGTTCGCAGGGGGCGGTCAGGGTGTCGTCGGCGAGGAACGCCCCGTCGCCCACGGTGGTCAGGCTCGGGAGGGCGAGCACGGTGGACACCTCGGCGCCCCGTCCGACGCGCATGCCGAGCAGCCTCAGCCACACCGGGGTGACCAGGCCGGCGTACAGCGGGAAGAGGGTGCCCCGGGCCAGGTCCATCAGCTGGACGACGGCCCAGGCCTGCCAGCCGACGCGGCTGTGGGTGGGATGGTTGCCGGTGCGCAGCCCGAGGCTGAGCAGGCGTACGGCGGCCAGTACGAGCAGCGCGTACGCCAGGGCGAAGGCGAGCGCGCCGGGCACGACGGCGAGCAGCGCCCCGCGCAGGGCCTCGGCGGGTCCGGCTCCGGCGGGCACGAACCGGCCGGCGACGAGCAGGGCGGGGAGGGCGGCGAGCAGCGGCAGGGCCGTGAGGCAGAAGCCGGTGGCCCCGTACATGGCCCGCCAGTGGAGGGCTCGCGGCGGGCGTTCCCCGGGCCAGTTGTGCTTGGCCCGGCCGAGCCTGACGGCGGGGGCGCCGCCCCAGCGCTGGCCGGTCGGGACCTGTCCGGCCACGGCGGAGCCCGGTGCCACCTCGGCCCGCTTGCCGACGCGCGCGCCGGGGAAGAGCATGCTGCGGGTGCCGACGACGGCGCCCGCGCCGATCCGGACCGGGCCGATCTCCAGGCGGTCGCCGTCCAGCCAGTGGCCGCTGAGGTCCACCTCCGATTCCACGGCGCAGCCGCGGCCGAGCCTGAGCATGCCGGTGACCGGGGGCAGGGAGTGCAGGTCCACGTCGGGGCCCACGCGGGCGCCGAGGGCGCGGGCGTAGCGCTGGAGCCAGGGGCCGGTGAGGGAGGTGGCACCGGAGCACTCGGCGAGCCGTTCGGCCGTCCACAGCCGCAGGTGCACGCTGCCGCCGCGCGGGTGGCGGCCGGCCGGTACCCCGCGCAGCAGCAGGCGGGCGCCTCCGGCGGCGATGGCGAGGCGGCCGGGCGGGCTGAACAGCACGGCCGCGCCGACGGCGACGTACCACCAGGACGCGGTGGGCGCCCACGGGTACGGTCCGAGGCGGTGCAGCAGGTTGCCGAGGGCCAGCAGGGCGACCGTCCAGCGCAGGCCGACGAGGGTGAACAGCGGCAGCAGCAGGAGGCACTGGGCGGCCTTGGCGCGCGCCGGGACCGGCGCGACGGTGCGGGCGGCCCCCTCTTCGCGTACGGACCGCTCCAGCCGCCGGGCCAGTTTCCGCAGCGTCGGGTTCTGGTAGACGTCGAGGACGGCCACCCCGGGGTAGCGGGTGCGCAGCCGGGTGGTGAGCTGCGCGGCGGCGAGGCTGTTGCCGCCGGTGGCGAAGAAGTCGTCGCCGGCGCCGCTCACGGGCACGCCCAGGGTCTCGCTCCACTGTTCGGCGAGCCAGGCCTCGGTGCCGTGGAGCGGCTCGGCGGGTCCGGCGGTCTCCAGGCCGGGCAGGGGCCAGGGCAGTGCGTCGCGGTCGACCTTGCCGGAGGTGCGGGTGGGCAGGGCGTCGACCTGCGCGAGCAGCGGCACGAGGGCGGCGGGCAGCGCGGCGCGCAGCCGTTCGACGGCGGCGCTGCGGTCCCAGCCGTCCTGGGTGACGAGGTAGCCGACGAGCAGCTGGTTGCCGCCGCGGGCGGTGCGTACGGCGGCGGCCGCGCCGGCGACGCCGGGCAGGGCCTGGAGCGCGGCGTCGACCTCGCCGAGTTCGATCCGCCGGCCGCCGAGTTTGACCTGCTCGTCGGCGCGGCCGAGGAAGACCAGGCCCTCCGGTTCGGCGCGGACCAGGTCGCCGCTGCGGTAGGCGCGCGGCCAGCCGAGGGATTCCAGCGGGGCGTACTTCTCGGCGTCCTTGGCGGGGTCGAGGTAGCGGGCGAGGCCGACGCCGCCGATGACGAGCTCGCCGCTGCCGCCCATGGGGACGGGCTCGCCGCACGCGTCGACCACGGCCAGTTCCCACCCGGCGAGCGGGAGGCCGATCCTGATGGGCTCCCGGCCGGTCAGCGGGCAGGCGCAGGCGACGACGGTGGCCTCGGTGGGGCCGTACGTGTTCCAGACCTCGCGGCCCTCGGTGACCAGGCGCGCGGCCAGTTCGGGCGGGCAGGCCTCGCCGCCGAAGATCAGCAGCCGGACCTCGTCGAGGGCGGCGGGCTCCCAGAGCGCGGCCAGGGTGGGCACGGTGGAGACCACGGTGATCTCCTGCTCCACCAGCCAGGGGCCGAGGTCCGCGCCGCTGCGGACCCGGTGGCGGGGTACGGGGACGAGGCAGGCGCCGTGGCGCCATGCGAGCCACATCTCCTCGCAGGAGGCGTCGAAGGCGACGGAGAGTCCGGCCATGACCCGGTCCCCGGGGCCGATCGGCTCGTCGGCGAGGAACAGGGCGGCCTCGGCGTCGACGAAGGCGGCGGCGCTGCGGTGGCTCACGGCGACGCCCTTGGGCCGGCCGGTGGAGCCGGAGGTGAAGATGATCCACGCGTCGTCCCCGGGGCCCGGCCGGGCGGCGGGCGCGGGGGCGCCCGCGGGGGCGGGGCGGGCGGTGGGTTCGATGCGCCGGCCGGGGCCCAGGACCGCCCGTACGCCGGCTTCGCCGAAGACCAGCCGGGCCCGCTCGTCGGGGTCCTCGGCGTCGACCGGTACGTAGGCGGCGCCCGCGGCGAGGACTGCGAGGACGGCCACGTACAGCTCGTTGGTGCCGGAGGGGACGCGTACGCCGACCCGGTCGCCGTGTCCCACTCCGGCGGCAGCGAGGGCGCGCCGGCGGCGTTCGACCCGGGCGGCCAGGGCCCGGTAGGTGAGCCGGGAGGTGCCGTCGTCGAGGGCGGGTTCGTCGGGGTGGGCCCGTACGGTGGCCTCGAAGACGTCGAGGAGGGTACGGGCCGGGGCGGCGGGCCCGGCGGAGAACCGGGCGGACTTGCCGGGCTCCCCGGATGGCTCCCCTTCGTCGGGCACCGGCTCGTCGGGCAGGGCCCCGTCGGCCGTCAGGGTGAGTTCACCGCGTTCGGGTGTGGCTGCCATAGGCCCTCGCGTCTCGCTCCCGGACACGTCCGGGGTGCCGGTGGAGCCCGGGTCTGCCCGGGTTGTTCCGGTCCGGCGGAGAACAACCCACCAGCCTAGTTCGCCGTCGGGGATTTTCCCGTCGAAGCCCCGGGGCGTGGCCGGAAGGTGTACCTCTCCAAGGGCTGTCCCGTAATCCCCGGTGGATCAGCGCACGGCGTCGGATGCGGTGCATCGCAAGGCGGAGGGGCGCCCCCGTACTGGGCGTATTCGGGCGTTCCGACAACGCGGCGAGGTGCCGTAGCCGGCGTCGTGCGCCCGCCGGGGATTACGGGACAGCCCTTAGGACGGTCGCACCGTGCGGGGGCCGGCGCACTGGGCTCCGTGGGCCTTCACCCGTTCGCGCAGCGCGCGGTCGGCGGTGACCACCACGCAGGGACGGCCGGTGTGGGCGGCGGCGAGTTCCACGATGCGGTCGTCGCCGCTGCCGGGCGCGGAGTCGACCCGGACGCCGGGTACGGACGCGATGCCGCGGGCCGCTCCCTCGACGACGAGGATGACCTCCTCGCCGGTGTCCCGTTCCGCGAGCCGGTCGCGCAGCCGCTCGGCGGCGCCCTTGCGGTCGCGCCACCATCCGTCGGGCACGGAGCCCACGACGTTCGCCGCGTCGACGATGAGGACGGAGGTGAGGGGTTCGGTCACGTTCCGTCATTCTGCCACGGTCGTCTCCGGGGGCGCGACGACGAAGACGTCGGACAGCGGTGAGGTGTCCGCGCTGGCGCTGATCAGCAGGTCGTAGGTGTCGGGGGGCAGGACGCCGAGGTCGAACCGCTGCCGTTCGCGCGGGACCGTGACGTCACGGTCGACGACCGGCAGGCCGGTGGTCCGGCTGGTCACCGTGAGCAGGGCCGGGATCTCGGGCAGTGCGCTCTCGCTCAGTGAGCTGTCGGCCCCGATCTCGCAGACCACCGGTTCTCCGTCGAGGTAGAGGTCGTCGCCGAGGTAGCTGAACCAGCAGGTCACCATGGAGCGCAGGTCTCCGATGTGGATGTCGTGCAGGGACTGGAGGATGCCCTTCATGTGGTTGAGCATGGCCTCGTGGTTCTGCAGGCTGCCGTGCTTCTGCGGGACGAAGGTGCGGGCCTCCTCGCAGCCGGAAAGGGCGGCGGAGAGCTGGGGCACCGTGCCGTCGCCGCCTTCGTCCACGTCCCCGCGGACCATCAGCGTCTCGACCTTGTCCCCGATGATCCTGGCCGACTGCCGGGTGGGCTGGTCCGTGCCGACGATCGGGTAGTAGACGACCTGGCTGGACTCCCACGCGGGGTTCTTCCGGTTGGCGTCGGCCGCGTCCTCCATCTCCTTGTGGAAGTCGGTGAGGTGGCTGCTCCACTGCGGCTGCCAGCCGGGGAGCCCGGCCTTGGCGGGGATGGCCGCCTGGCCGTCCGGCCCGTACACGCACCGGTAGACGGGGACGAGCTGGTGCAGGCCCGTGAAGGAGCGCAGGAGCCGGGTGAGGTCGTGTTCGAAGGGGCCGATGCGCTTGTGGAAGCCGTTGCAGAGGAACTCGACGGCGTTGAGGGAGCCGTAGTACGGGGTTCCGAAGGTCACGACGGCCCGGGTGTCCTTCCAGCCTCCGAGCACCTCGACGAAGTAGCGGGACACGAGGCCGCCCATCGAATGCCCGACCAGCACGAGCTGGGCCGCGGAGTTGCCGCTCTTCTCGCGCCAGGCGGACAGCCATCTCCCGCTCCGCTCGGCCAGCTGCCGGGCGGCGGCCCGGTTGTCGCGCCGCCAGTCGTACGGGAAGGGGAAGTAGTTCTCGCCCGGTGTCAGTTCGAACCTGTCCAGCAGGAACTTCTCGGTCGCCGTGTAGCCGTCGATCTTCCACAGGCCGGGCAGGGTGTGGAGGTCGGGCACCAGCCGCGTGGCGACGATTCCGTCATCGAGGTCGTCCTCGTTCCAGTCGTCCTGGCCGTCGCGCAGCTCCAGCTCCTCCAGGGAGCGGCCCAGGCTCATCAGGGCGCCCATGACCGCCGAGGCCGAGGGGGCCCACACGTCCTTCCCGTTCCGCGCCAGCACGCTGCCGGTGATGCCGGGGAGCAGTACGACGACGTCGGGCATCGGGATCTTGCCCATGAGCTGGCCTCCTAGCCCTTTTGCGGTTCGGACGGGATCTCGGGTGGGACGAAGGGGTCGGATGCGTTCCCGTAGTGCTGGTAGGCGGCCCAGGAGCTCCACCGCTGCCGGTCCTGCCCGCCGTCCTGCCACTCGTTCTCGCCGCGCCCCTCGTAGAGCTTCTTGCGCGCGGAGCGGACGGCGGCCCCCACCGTCTGGGGGTCCTCGGCGGGGCCGATCGTGAACAGGTGCCGGTAGAACTCCTTGGCGAAGGAGACGCCCTGCTCGTCGGGGATCCGCCAGGCCGCCCCGATGTAGTGGCCGACGCCGATGCGCAGGAACTCGTCGGCGAGGCTGGGTACGAGCGCGGCCTGCGGGTTCCCCCAGGGACTCTGGTCGGCCGTACCGGGCGCTTCGGCGGCGCCGAGCCGGGCCGTGTAGCAGGCGTTGGCCACGACGATCAGCGGAGGCCGCTCCAGGAGGGCCAGTTCCTGCGCGGTCAGCAGGCCGTCGGCGAAGACCCAGCCCGAGCGCCGCCCCGTGCCGGAGAGGTCGTAGGCGCTGTGGCCGCAGTAGTGGACGATGTCGTTGCGCCCGCACAGCAGGGACCGCCAGACGTCCAGCCGCCTCGCGGGCTCCACGCCCGGCTGCCGGGTGGAGTTCGGTGCGCCGACGAAGAGGCTGACGACGACCCCCAGGGCCCTGAGCTGGGTGGCCACGGCGAGGGCCTCCTCGCGGGCGCCCGGCAGCTGGAAGCCCTTCTCCGGGTCGCCGGGGTCGCCGATCACCAGGGCGTGCAGCGGTCCGACGGCCGCTCCCTCGGTCATCACGCGCGAGTAGGGGGTCCTCAGTTGCCGGGACAGCTGGGTGCGGATCGCCAGGGGATCGCTCCGGCCGTCGCCGGTCGACGGGCCCTCGGTGAGGAACTCCCAGGGTACGGAGGCCGTGTCCCGGTCCAGTTCGAGCAGCACGGTGGCGTCGTCGGAGATCAGCCGCTGGAACTCTCCCGGCACGAAGCGGGAAAGGAGGCCGGACAGCCCGTGTGCGTCGTCCACGGTCGGTTCCATCAGCCGGTTCACGAGCTCGCGCAGCAGGTCCGTGTCCACCGGGACGACCCGTTCCGGTACGGTCGCCCGCCCCGTGAGCGCTGCCCAGCTGAGGCCGCCGACGCGCGACTGGACGGACATCCGCAAGGGCAGGGAGCCGTCCTGGGGCTCCGCCGGGCCGCTGAACTTCAGGGTCAGGTCGGTGCGTTCCACGTCGGCGAGACGGGTCAGCTGCTCGTGGACCTGCTCGCGGATGCCGGGATCGAAGCCGGCCAGCACGGTGCGCAGGGCCTCTTCCCGGGCGGCCGCCTCCGGGCCGCCCTGCGGGCCGTCGCCGCCGTCGGGGGCCGGGTCCGCCGGGCGGGCGAGTCCGGACAGGGCCTTCAGGGCGTAGACGGCGGCCGAGGGCGCGAACAGCCGGCCGCCTCTCTCTTCTCGCAGGTCCGCACCGATCCGCAACTGCGACTGCGACTGCGACTGCGACTGCGACTGCGACTGCGTCAGGTTCGCGGCGGCGTTGGTCAGCGCGAGCAGGAGCTGTTCGGCGCGCAGCCGGTCGACCTCCACGACGAGTACCTCGGTGAGCCGGGGCACGGGCGCCGTCGTTGGCACTACGGCCGCGAGGGCGGCGGCGAAGCCCCGGACGAGGGCCCGGGCCGCTCCGTTGACGGTGAGGTTGCCCACGCCCGCGCCGATGAGGACGGTCGCCATGGTCTCCACGTGGCCGATGCCGATGGCTTCGCCCAGCAGGGAGGTGTACATCTGCATGGCCCGGTGTTCGTTGAGCGTGCCCATCGGGCCCATGCCGACGACGGCGGCCACCCGGATCGGGCCCTCCTTGCACGGGAAGTAGGTGACCTCGCCGAGCTGGGCATCGATCCAGCCGAGCCGGGTGTGCTCCGTGATCAGCGGGCGGGGTCCGTCGGATATGGCACGGTCCAGGGTGAGTTCCGCCGCGGAGGGCACCACGGACTGGTAGTGCCCGGTGACGTGCAGATCGGCGGCGACCTCCACGAGGTCGCCCCAGACCACGGTGATGTTGACGATTGGACCATCGGCGCGGGGCTGTGGAGCGGGAGCCGGGGCCTGGGCGGGATTGCGGGCGGGCCGCCGGTTGGCGGGCGTCGTCACGCCTTCCAGCAGGTCCTCGATGCGAGCGGCGGGGGTGCTCACCACGACGCTCCTCCTTCGAGTCGCCCGAGCTTCGCGTACCGGGTGCGCCGCACCTGTCCCCCCAGAGGATTATCCCACCGATTCCGCGCGGGGCCCTGCGCGGGCGGATGCGCCGGCCCGCTCGCCCGAACGTGGGGAGTGCGCGGCCCGGCGGGGCGCGCCGACCGGGGACGCGTACGCGGTGCCCCGATGGTGGGGTGCGGGCCCGTGCGCGCACCGCGCACCGCGACCGTGTGGCGAAGGGAGGCCGTTCTGGACGGCCCTGGGCCGGACGCCCCGGACAAGAACCCCGCCGACCGTGCGCCCCGGTCCCCCGGGCCCGCGGACGGCGGCTCCGGCAATCCGCCGTGGGGGCTGGCCCTGCTCGCCCTCGCCACCACGCTGCTCTCGGCGCTGCTGGGTCCGCTGCTCCAGCTGCTCGGGGTCAAGTCCAGCCCCGTGGCGGCCGTTCTCGTCCTGTTCGCGGTGCTGGTCGGCGGGGTCGTCGCCGTCAGGAAGGCGTTCAAGGACCGGCCCGGGATGTCGCGCCGCGCGCGCCGGCTGTCCGTCGCGGGCCTGGCCGTCTTCCTGCTCGCCTGCACCGCGCTGGTGGTCGTCTTCCGGCCCGGCCCGGCGCGGCCGGTGCTGGCCCGGCTGCCGGGGACCCAGGACGTGGCCGTGGTCGGCTTCCAGGGAGTCGGCCCGGGCCAGGACCAGCGGGTGCTGGACGACGTGTCGGAGGCCTTCACCGCCGCCCTGTCGCAGGACCGGCTGCCCGAGGGCAGCACGGCGCGCGACTACGCCCGGATCACCGCGCCTCCGCTGGGGGTGCTCGCGGGCACCGGGCGGGACCGCCGGAAGCTGGACGACTGGACGGCCCGCTTCGTCGACGAGACCAACGCCGGGATCGTCGTCGCAGGCCTGGTCAGCACCGACTCCGGCGGGCAGATCGGGCTGCGGCCCGCCGTGTACGTACGGGCCGCGCAGGTGCTGGACGCGCCCGAACTCGCCGGGTGGTACCTGAGCGGCCCGATCCGGCTCGACCAGGACTGGGGCTCCGACGCGGGCCGCAGGCACGTGATCGCCGAACTGGCGCGCCGTACGCACGGACTGGCCGGCTTCACGCATGCCCTCGACCTCTGGCGGGCCGGCCGGGTCGCCGACGCCAAGCGCGAGCTGGACCGGCTGCTGCCGCCGGCCGCGGGCGGCGAACGCGACGACGGCTCGGAGTTCGTGACGGCCGACCTGGTGCGCCTCTTCCGCGGACACTCCCTGGAGCAGATCGCCTCCGGGCTCCCGGCGGCCGGGCGCGCACCGTACTTCGAGGCGGCCCGCGCCGACTACCGGGCCATCGCCCCGGACGGCCCGATCGGCCTGCGCGCCCGGCTCAGCCTCGCGGGTACGCGGTACCAGCTGGCACTAGGGCCGAAGCCGAGCTGCCGCCCGGGCACGGTGGACGCCGGGGCGCTGGCCGCCGCCTCCGCCGAGCTGCGCGCGCTGGCGGACGACGGGGCCTTCTCCGAGACCGGCCGGCTGCGGGCGTCGGTGAACCTGGCCCAGGTGGAGCAGTGCCGGCTGACGGCGGGGCTCGTCGGGGACGACGGGACGATCGGGCGGGCCCTGGAACGCGTCCGCTCCGCCGAGGGGGGCGGTGACGCGGTCGGGGAGCTGCGGCTGCTGGCCACCTCCATCGCGGCGACGTACTCCTACGGGCGCGGGGACCTGGCGGGTGCCGTGGCCACCATGAAGGAGGCGGTCGCCAAGGAGCGCGGCTTCGCCCGGCGCGGACTGTGGCAGGCGATCGCGGCCGGCTGGGAGTTCCAGCTCGGCGAGCTGACGGCGGGCTGCGCGGACCTGCGGGACGCGCTCGGCCAGCTCGGCGACGCCCGGGCCAAGGGGGAGATCACCGCTCAGCGGTACGAGGAAGCAGTCAACGCCCTCCGGCAAGGGGCCGCGGCCGCCGGGGCGCCGTGCTCCGGGGCCGCGCCCAGCGGCCGGCCGTCGAAAGGAACGTGAACCACGTGAGGCCACGCATGCTGCTCCCGGGCGTCGTCGTGCTGGGCTGGCTGCTCGCCGGCTGCGGCTCGACCTCGCCCTCCGGCACCTCGGACGGTGCCACCGACGTGCCCGCTCCCCGGGTCACCACCAGCCGGGCCTCCGACCCGACCACCGCCGGCCCGACCACCGCCGGCCCGACCACCGCCGCGCCGGTCCCCTCGACGGCCGGGCCCAGGCCCACCGACCCGGCCACGGACGTGCTGCTGGCGCAGCAGATCACGGTCCTCGCGGCCGGTGACGGAGCCGTCCCGGACTGCGCCGCCGATCTGGGACGGATCCCGGGGGCCGGCCAGGCGCCCGCGGTGTGGATCGGGAACATCGCCGGCCGGGACCGGGTGCTCACGCCGGACGAGGTGGCGCTGTGCCTGAGCGGTTTCGCGCCCGGCGAGCCGGTCGAGGTGACCGTCACGGCCGGCGGCAAGCAGTACTCGACCACGGCGCGGCCCGGCTCCCCCGGACTCACCTCCACCGCGCTCGAACCGTCCGGCTCGCTGTTCGACGACCGCGAGCTCACGGTGCACGACCTGGGCAACGGTGTGCTGCAGAGCGAGAAGTGGTGGTTCGTGCCGCCCGAGACGGCCCGCGAGGACCTCGCCGCTTCGGGCGAGCTCACGGTCCAGGCGACCCAGGGCGCGCTGTCCGCCCGGCACGTCCACCCGGTCGAACTTCCGGACCGGCCCGATCGCCTGACGGTGGACCAGGGAAGCCACCGCATCCTCGTCCACGGCTTCCAGCCCGGCATGCGGCTGCCCGTGGGCCTGTACACCGTCGACCCTTCCTCGCAGAACGCCTCCCTGGTCCGCCAGATCGGCACCGTGGTGATGCCCCGGTCGAGGACGGCCGTGTTCACCGTCCCCGACGCGGTCGTCCAGGAGACCGGCGGCCAGGGCGTGTACTGCGTCACCGTACCGCTGGACAAGCAGTACAACTGCCCTGCGCCGTAGGCTGGTTCAGCGGTAGCGGGCGGAGGCGGCGGCGAAGGGGGTGGCGTGCGCCGGCGCCGTGGCGAGGAGGGCCACCCAGGAGCCGTCGGTGAACTCGATGTCCATCCGCCCCTTCTGCAGGACGCCCGTCGGGTTGGCCCGTACGGCGGCCACCGCCGAGCGGGGCACCTCCCAGTAGTGCTTCATCAGCGGCGCCGACTGCCACAGCGGCGAGACGTCGCTGAGCCCGAACCAGCGCCGGTCGGTGAGGACCAGTACGCAGGCGTTGGAACGGCGTACGTTGGCGCGGCTGATGACGAAGTGTCCGGCCGCGCTCTGCCAGCCGCCTTCCATGTTCTTGCCGTGCATCAGGCGCGTGCCGAGCTCGTCCAGCGCGTCGGGCATGCGGTCGATCGCGTCCGCCACGGCGGCCGGCCGAGACCGCCGCGGGTCGAGCACGCGGGACTTGGCGATCTGGCGCAGCTGGCGGGGCAGCCGGGCCTCGATCCTCCGCTGGAGGTCGGAGGGGTCCGGGGGCGCGAGCATCGACTCGGGAGGGGTGGGCACCCCCGGCCCGAGTCCGTGGGAACAGGCGGCTATGAGGTGCTCCCCCGGCTGGAGGAACTGCCGGGCCTGTTGGCGCCTCTCCTCGTTCAACGGGCGTGCTCCTGTCCTTCTTCGGTGGTCATGTGCGGTGCAGGGAATTCTCCCCCATCACCCGGCTTTCATGATCATCGGGGGTGCGCCCCCGGCGGCGGCTCGGGCCGGGCAGCGGCGCGTACCCGGAGGAGCGTCCTTGGGGACAGCCCTCGGGGGCGCCCGGCCGCCCCGCAGCCCGATAGGCCGGCGGCCCCGCGGGGCGGGTCAGGACGGGTCCGGGACACTGATGTCGAGGACGCAGATGTCGTCGCGGTTCCCCGGCCGCAGTGCCGCGAGGGAGCGGGCGAGGGTCTCGCCGCGGCCCTCCCGGAGCAGCCGCAGGACCGTCCCGGCCAGTCGGTCGAGGCCCTCTTCGATGTCCTCGCCGGGCTCCTCGACCAGGCCGTCCGTGTAGAGCAGGAGGTGGTCCCCCGGCAGCAGGTCGATCACGTCCTGGCCGTACGCGGCCTCGAACCCGGCCCCCAGCAGGCTGCCCTCGGGCTGCGGCAGGAAGCCGGCCTCGCCGCCCCGGACCAGCAGGGGCGGCAGGTGTCCGGCCCGCACCCAGGTCAGCCGGTGGTCCCAGGGCTGGTATCGGCCCATCACCATGGTGGCCGTCGGCCCGTACGGGTCCCCCGCCGTGTGCATGAGGAGGGTGTTCAGCAGGCGCAGGACGTCCGGGAGGGGAGAGCCGGTGACGGCCATGCCCTTGGTGGTGAACCGCAGCTGGGCCATGGTGCCCACGGCGCCGAGGCCGTGTCCGGCGACGTCACCGACGACGAACAGGGCGCTCTTGTCCGGGAGTTCGATCGCCGAGTACCAGTCGCCGCCGACGTTGATCCCGCTGTCGGCCGCGACGTAGGCGACGTCCACGCACAGGCCGGCCAGCTCCAGCGACTGCTGGGCGATGGGCAGCAGGGTGTCCTGGAGGCGGGCGGCGAGGGCCCGTTCGGCCGTCAGCATGCCGCGCTGGACCAGGTTGGCGCGTTCGCTGTCGAGCAGGGCCTGTTCCGTGGCCCGCTGCGCCGTCAGGTCCTGGAAGAAGCCGTGCACCTCGATCGGGCTGCCGTCCGCGTCCGTCTGCCCCTCCGCCACGATCCGCAGGTGCCGTACGCCGTGGCCGGTGTTGATCCGGAACGCCTGGTCGATCGCCCGGCCGTCGGCCAGCAGCCGCCGCACCGCCGCGGCCAGCCGCGGCAGGTCTTCCGCCAAGAGGTGCGCGGGCAGCTCCTCCAGCCGCACCGGGCCCAGCTCCGGATCCCGGTCGAAGATCGCGTAGACCTGGTCGGACCAGGTGATGGTGTCCGTCACCAGGTTCCAGCTCGCCCAGCCCAGGTTCCCCAGCCGTTGCATGTCGGCCAGCCGGCGGGCCTCCCGCTCGCTCGTGTCGTGCCGGACCCACGACACCACCAGCCGCCGGCCCAGCCTGGTCGCGCGCACGGAGTACACGGACTGCTGCTGCACCCCGGAGGTGACCTCCTCGTAGACGAACGGCTCGCCCTCGTACACCGCCCCCGTGGTCAGCGTGTCCAGGTAGCCGTCCCACAACGCGGTGCCCGCCACCGTCGGATAGGTCTCCAGGATCCGCCGCCCGACGAGCTCCTTGCCGCGCCGCCCCGCCACGTCCAGCGACTCGGGCGCCGCCGCCTCGATCCGGTAGTCCTCGACCTCTCCCGAGGGGGAGTGCAGCGGCGTCAGCAGGACCGCCGGTCCGGAGATCGCGTCCAGGACCGACTGGATGGCGGCCACGTCCTCGTCCAGCGGGTCGAGCCCGTGCGGGCCCCGGTCCTCGCGCAGGAGCCCGCCGCAGAGCCGGACGGCCCTCCTCAACAGGGTCCGGGTACGGGCGTCGAAGGGGCCCGGCAGGGTGCGGAAGATCCCGACGACGGCCGTCACGGGTCCGGTGCCGGGCACGGGGAGCCAGGCCCGCGAGGGCCACCGCCCGGGAGGATCCCCGATCAGCAGGTACCGCTCGGTGTCCCGGTCGGGGTCCTCCAGCCACACGGCCTCCCCGGATGCGACGGCCTCCAGCGCGGCGACCCCGCTGAGCGGCGGGATGTGGCTCCACTGCTCGGCCGTCGCCTCTCCGGCACCGGCGTGGCCCACCAGCTCCAGGCTGCCGGCGGGGGCCACGGTGTAGATCATCACCGCGTCCACCTCCTCCGGCTCGCCGAGCTCCGAGCGCAGCAGCTCCGCGATCTCTTCGGGGGTCCGGACGCCGGCCAGCTCCCGGGCCAGGCGGGCGAGGAGCTGCCGGTTCGCGGCGGGGCGTCCCGCATCGATGACGAACCGGCCCGTACGGCAGGCCGAGACGTCCGCCCCCGGCGCCACCGGGGGCGGATCCGCCCGGCCCGGCCCGGCCGGCGGCGGCGCGGCGGGGCCGCGGCCCGTGCGGCCCAGGGTGATCCAGCATTCCTCCAGGACGCTGCGCCGGTGCTGGGCGGCGCGGTCGACCAGCAGCTGGTAGGCGGCGTCCGCCGGGACGCCGGCCTGGGCCATCACCATGCCCTTGGCCCGTTCGAGGACGGCCGTCATCGAGGCCGTGCCCTCCAGGTCCACGACCTCGGCACGCAGTCTGGCCACGACCTTCGCCAGCGCGAGCACCTCGGGGGCCGCGCCGTCACCGGCTTCGGGTAGCACGGACTCGCCCTCCATACGTCGAGCATCCCATGCGAGAGCGGCGCCGGCCGTGCGCTGCGGCCGGTGCCGTTCCATGCCGGGTTTGTCCGGCACGAGGGTGGGCAGCCGCGACCATACAGGCGAAAGGCCCCGGGACGGAGGCCCAGGATGTCCACAAGCACACTCATAGCCGTCATCGCCGTCGGGGTGGTCGTGGTGATCGCCCTCGCCGCCATCATGTGGCTGCTGGCGCGGCGGCGCCACCTGCGCGACCGCTTCGGGCCGGAATACGAGCGCACGGTCCAGGACGAGGGCGGCACGCTGGCCGCCGAGCGCGAGCTGCGCGCCCGTGAGGCGCGCCACGACGAGCTCGACATCAAGGAACTGCCCGCCGACCGGCGGCGCCAGTACACCGAGGAGTGGACCGGCGTGCAGGAGCACTTCGTGGACCGCCCGGCGGGCGCCGTCGACGAGGCCGACGACCTCGTCTCCCGGCTGATGCGGGAACGCGGCTACCCCACCGAGGGGTACCGGGGGACGGTGCGCGACCTGTCGGTCGAACACGGCCGCACGCTGGAGCACTACCGCGCGGCGCACGACGTCAGGGCACGGAGCGTGAACGGCCGGGCCACGACGGAGGAGCTGCGCGGCGCGATGGTGCACTACCGCGCTCTGTTCGAGGAACTGCTCACGGACCAGAGGAGCCGGTGACATGCAGACGCACGATGAGAACACCAACGCCGGACGCACCCCCCTGACCACGGAGGACCTGGCGCGTCCGGAAGGCGCCGACGGGCGCGGCGCGCCGGTCTACCCGGGCGAGGCGTCCGGGGACCAGGCCGGGGAAACCCTCTCCGGCCCGGACGACGAGGCCCGCGCGCAGGAGTCCCCGGAGGAATTCTCCGAGCCCTCCGAGCCCTCCGAGCCCGCGGAGCCTTCCGAGTCCGCGGAGCCGGAGACCGGCGACGGGCAGCCGCTGCTCGCCGCCGGGGACGCCGAGCGGTACCGCACGCAATGGTCCGAGATCCAGGGCCGCTTCGTCGACGACCCCAAGGACGCCGTCACCTCGGCGGACGCCCTCGTGGCCGAGGTGATGCAGGACCTCGCCGGGACCTTCGCCGCGCACAAGCAGGACCTGGAGGGCCAGTGGCAGCGCGGGGACCGCGTACCCACGGAGGAGCTGCGGATGGCGCTCCAGCACTACCGGTCGTTCTTCAACCGGCTGCTCAGGACCTGAGTCCCGCCCGGGCAGCCGTACGGAGGGGGGGGGGGGGGGGGGGGGGCGCTCCCCCTCCCCCCCCCCCGGCTGCTCCCGAGCGCAAACGACGGCCCCCGACTTCATCCTGCTTGGGGGGGTAGGTGAGCCGGCTGGCAAGCTC